>CAYOQW010000177.1:0-3526 GCA_964406175.1 uncultured Candidatus Saccharibacteria bacterium | reverse complement strand
ATACTGTAGTGGTTATGCGGAGGAGAATCCTTGGTCTATGGTACAAATTATTGATTATTTCATCATGCTTCTATAAGATGGGCACAACGGTGTTTTTATCAATTTATGTGAGGGGCATGCATGTCCGTTCTCCATCAGCTGAAGACCGATGAGGCCTTGAAACTCCTGGAAACAGACCGGAATGGACTGACGACCGCAGAAGTGGGGGTCCGCCAGGAAAAGTACGGTGCCAATGAGCTGCAGGCGGCAGCCCGGATCTCGCCCTGGCAGATCCTGTTCGAACAGTTCAAGGATGTCCTCATCGTTATACTGCTGCTGGCCACGGTATTTTCCGTGTTCATGGGCCAGGAGATCGAAGCGATCACCATCGCGATCATCGTCCTTTTTGCGGTCGGTCTGGGCTTCGTCCAGGAGTACAAGGCAGAAAAAGCCATCGAAGCACTGAAACAGATGGCCGCCCCGAACGCCACGGTCATACGCGATGGTCAGGAACAGGACATACCTTCCCGGGAACTCGTACCCGGGGATATCATCCTGCTGAAGGAAGGCAATCGGGTACCTGCCGATGCCCGGCTGATCGAAGCCGTGAACATTCGATTGATCGAAGCCGCTCTGACGGGTGAATCGGTACCGGTCAGCAAAGTAGATGGTCCCCTGGAAGCAGAAGAGCTGCCCCTGGGCGAGCGGAAGAACATGCTGTTCGCGGGTACCTCAGTGACCTACGGCAGAGGCACCGCTGTCGTGGCGACCACCGGGATGCAGACCGAATTCGGCAAGATCGCTACGCTGCTTCAGACCGTCGAGATCACCAGGACTCCTCTCCAGGAAAATCTTGATAAAGTCGGACAGGCGCTGGCCAAAGCGTCGCTCGCGATAGTGTCCGTCATCGTACTCATTGGCCTGTATCGCGGTCAGCCGCTCGTCGAGATGATCATATTTGGCGTTGCCCTGGCTGTGGCTGTTGTACCCGAAGCCCTGCCGGCAGTGGTGACCGTTTCGCTCGCGGTCGGTGTCCAGAAGATGGTCAAACGGCATGCACTCATCAGACGGCTTCCTGCTGTCGAGACCCTGGGCAGTACGACCTATATCTGCTCTGACAAGACCGGCACGCTGACCCGTGATGAGATGACCGTCCGTAAAGTATTTGTCGCAGGGCAGCTCTATGAGTTTTCCGGAGCAGGATACTCACCCGAAGGCGAATGTACCACGGGTGGGAAAAAGATCGAAAAACCCGACCAGGCCCTGGAAATACTTCTTCGTGGTGCGACGCTCGCTTCCGATGCCCATCTGATCCGGGATGAGCAGGGCCAATGGGATATCAAAGGAGATCCTACCGAGGGAGCCATGGTGGTGGCCGCGGCCAAACTTGGTATCCATCGGGATGCCGTGACTTCTGTGCATCCCCGTATCGCTGAGATCCCGTTCAGTTCTGAGACCAAACGAATGACCACACTGCATACGGACCGCGAGAGTACGATAGCCTTTTCCAAAGGTGCGGCAGAGATCATCCTGAATTCCTGCACGAAGATCGTGACTCCACAGGGAGTTGTCCCGATCACAGAAGCTCTCAGAGCTCAGGTGCTCGATCAGGCACTGTTGATGGCCAAGTCAGCTCTTCGGGTACTGGCTCTTGCCTATAAGGCCGGTGTTACTATTGAACATTCTGAAGGTGAGATGATCTTTGTCGGACTGCTCGGCATGATCGATCCGCCCCGTACGGAGGTCAAAGCCTCTATCGAGACCTGCAGACAGGCTGGCATCAAGGCGGTCATGATCACAGGTGACCATCCCGTCACGGCGGAGGCGATCGCCCGGGAACTTGGTCTCCTGACCGATGGCCGCATCGTCACTGGTGCTGAGCTTGATCTCATTGACGATGATGCTTTTGAAAAAGAAGTTGAGAATATCCAGGTCTACGCCCGGGTGTCGCCGGCACACAAGCTCCGAGTGGTCACCGCTCTCCAGAAGAACGGGCATATCGTGGCCATGACCGGCGACGGGGTGAATGACGCTCCGGCATTGAAAAAGGCCAATATCGGGATCGCCATGGGCATCACCGGTACTGATGTGTCCAAGGAAGCGGCAGCCATGATGTTGACCGATGATAATTTCGCTTCGATCGTGGCGGCCGTCGAAGAGGGCCGCGGGATCTTTGGCAATATCAAGAAATATCTCATGTATCTGCTCTCGTCCAACATCGGTGAGATCGGGCTCATGACCGGAGCATCGCTCATCGGCTTGCCGCTCCCCTTGAGTGCTGTCCAGATCCTCTATGTCAATCTGGCGACCGATGGTCTGCCTGCCCTGGCACTCGCGGTCGATCCGCCAGAGCAGGATCTCATGAAGCGGCCGCCGCGAGATCCCAGGACCGGGATATTCACCCGGCCGGTGCTGAGCCTCATGCTGACCGGCGGTATCTGGTCGACCCTGGTCAATATCGGCCTCTTTTCCTGGGCACGGAGCTCCGGCCGCAGCATCGAAGAAGCCATGACCATGACCTTCGTTTCACTCGTGCTTATCCAGTTCTTCAAGGCCTACAGTTTCCGTTCTGACCGATTGTCGATCCTCGTTCGTCCATTTGCCAACAAGTGGTTGAACATGGCAATTCTGTGGGAAATGTCACTGCTCATCGCGATCATCTATCTGCCGGTGTTCCATCGGGCGTTCGGGACGTTCAGCCTGACCGGTATCGACTGGGTTGTTATCCTGTCACTGGCATTCAGCATCGTGCCGGTGCTGGAATTCGCCAAGTATCTGGAACGGCGGGGTGTATTTGGCCGTATGGTCTGACGAACGATGATTATCCTTGATCATAAGGTATGGGAAACATGCTGAAAAAGCTCGGTATGATCATTCTGGCGATCTTCATCTGCTCACCTTTGATCCTGTTCGCGGCAACGACCGGCGATATGCGTTGGCTACAGAATCTGTCGGGCCAGGTGGAGAAAATGACCCCTGCGTTCCTGCAGCCCAAGAAGAACGTTCTGAAATCATCACAGAACTGGCTGGTCGTGCCCAAGCAGCTGACCAATAACTACTTCAAGGCTGACGACGTCTACGTCCTTTCCCAGCCGACCGACTTTTTGACCTATCTCTATGCGACTGGTCTGGGCCAGGTATCGATGATGACCATGGGAGACGACGGAGCACTGTACGTCAGCATCAAGGACCGCGGACAGGTGCTGCGCCTCATGGATGAGGATGGTGACCGGATCGCCGAAGTCGCGACCCCCTTTGTAGCTGGTCTCCGCATGCCGACCGGTCTGGAATTTTCTGACGGCTGGCTCTATATCGCCGTGTCTGGCGGGGTGGTACGGGTCAAAGATGAGGATGGGAACAACATTGCCGAGACCAGAGAAACAGTGGCTTCAGGTCTACCTTCTGGACTGTACGCTGCCGAGTCGCTGCATTTTGACAATACCAAAAATATGTATCTTTCCATCCCGGCACCCTGTGATGCCTGTCAGACGGCTGATCCCAGGAGTGCATCCATACTTCGGTACGCTGCCGAAGGATTTACTGAGAC
>CAYOQW010000176.1:0-3528 GCA_964406175.1 uncultured Candidatus Saccharibacteria bacterium | reverse complement strand
GCCACACGCCGCCTACACTCCACAGGATGACGATTGTCAGCGAGGCTGACACACCGAGAATAAGCGCGATGAGCAGGCTGTTACCCAGCATTTTCCCGGTGATCAGGGTCGATGAACGGATAGGCCGGGAGAGAAGCAAGGAAAGTGTTTTTTTTCCTTTTTCCCGGGCGACCGAGAGGTAGCCCAGAATGATGCCGATGATCGCACCGATGATCTCCAAATAATCCACCATGCCCCTCAGCATCTTGAGCGGATAGTATTCTGGCTTCGTTCCGATCTGTCCGGCTTTCCCCAGGTCGGTCAATAGCTTCAGCGAGTCCTGATAGCTCTGCACCGTCTGCTGAAAATGAAAGGATGCCACGACGATCGAGACCGTGGTCAAGAGTAGCAGGGATAAAAGCAGCAGAAGGAAAAGAGCGCTGCGGCTCGAATCGCGGAATTCTTTTCTGGCAATGGTTTGTATGGCGGTCAGCTGGTCAAACATCGATACCTTCTTCTGCAGTATTGAGATATTTCATACTCGACAGGCACAGGAGCCACGCACCGGCATCCGACCCCAAAATAGCCAGAGTCCTCAACGCGATATCAAATCCGCTCAGAGTTGGTCCGGCAGGACTTGCGTTTAAAAAAAACATCGCTGCATCTTTATAGTCTTCTCCTACAGACAGGGGACGGATAAATTTCTGTATGGTCGTGAAAAATGATCCCCGGAGTGGACTTACGGTAATATTTGTCGGATTCAGGGATTCTGTCGGGTTCAGGGCACTGGACAGCTGGGGCAGGACAAAGGTCAGCAGCAGCCAGAAAAGGACAGGAAGGAGCAGAGCTAATGTTTCGGAGGTATTGATGATAGAGAAAAAAATACCGGCCAGGGCGAACAGGAAAACATAGACCAGAGAAAAAAGATAAAAAGTAGCGAGCGAAGCCAGATCAGCGGTGGCGAGCATCTGCCGGGTCAAAATGCTGGCAGTGATCACGCTCAGGATAAAACAGGAAAACAGAATACTGCCCAGGATCGCCAGCGCTCCGAGGATCTTGCCCGTGAGGTACTGACGCTTGCCGAGTGGCCGGGAGAACAGGATCTTCAGCATCCCGGAGCGTCGGTCGCGGATGATGAGCGAGTACCCGAGCACGATGCCCAGAAGCGAACCTATGAGGTATACGTAGATCGTCATGTTTTTCAGGATCGAAAGCGGCTGTATATCCAGGAAAGAGCTGCCAGGGATGTCAGCAATACCTGAACTCTGGGCATACCTGACCGCCTCATGATATATCTGCAGAATGGTCTGGTGGGTCGCCCAGCCGATATACGCGGACACCAGCGTCATGGTCATGAAGACAGCGAGCAGCATAAGAAACGTCCGTTCCCGGAATAAAGATTTCAGTTCATGGCGTGCGACAGCTATCGTGGTCATGGGGTTTTTGCCGTTTCCAGAGAAAGATAGATATTTTCCAGTGAATCCTCGGTAGGGAACTTCGCCAGGGTGTTAGAGAGCGTGTCGTGGTAAATCAGTTTGCCATGACCGAGGACACCGATCGTAGTGCAGGTCCGTGCCACTTCCGACAGCAGATGCGTATTGATGAACAGCGTGATCCCCTTTTCCCGGTTGAGTTTCAGTATGATCTCCCTCAGGTTCTTCACTCCCATGGGGTCCAGCCCAGAGGTCGGTTCATCGAGGAATAACACCTCTGGTTCATGAAGTATAGCTTGGGCGATGCCGATCCGCTGACGCATGCCTTTGGAAAACGTGCCCATCTTCTGTTTTTCAAATCCGGTGAACTCGAGAAATTCCAGTGTAGACTGGATCCTCGAGGCTGGTTTCTGTATCCCTGAAAGCCGGGCAAAGTACTCCAGATTTTCAAAGGAGGTGAGGTCGTCATAAAACTTCACATTCTCTGGCAGATAGCCGATACGTCGCCGAACCTCCATCGGCGACCTGATGACATCAAAACCAGCCACGGTCGCGGTGCCTGACGTGGGCGAAAGCAAGGTAGTGAGCAGATTGACTGTCGTCGTCTTGCCAGCACCGTTGTGCCCGAGGAATCCGAAAATCTCACCACGACTGATCTTGAGATCGAGCTCGTTTAACGCGATGAAGTCCCGATATTTTTTGGTCAAACTTCGTATCTCGATAGCCGGACTGGACTCAGATGACATTTTGTGTTCCTCGTACTGTGAACAAAGCGAAACCCGCTTCCGTGCCAGGGAGCGGGTTTCATGATCGCAAGAGATGCCTATTCGCCATCCTCTGCGTCATTGACTTCCTGCTTCACGATCACACCGGTCGTGGCATCGATGGTCAGATCCTGTGTTTGGGTTTCTATGCTGTATACAACCACTCCGTCTTCCCGGTCGAGCTCAGTCTTCGTTACGGTCTCACCGGTCGCCTGCACCGCGATCAGTTCAGCTGCTGCCTGGGTCAAAACAGCCTCAGCAGCTGTCGCTGGTACATCTTCCTGCTCATCGACGTTCTGGTCTCTTGAATTTACGTGGTCGGTATCCGTTGTATCCTTGGCATCTTCTACTTCTGTCTGATCATCAATCTCTTGACCGTCTTTTTCGTCCTGGACTTCTGTGTCTTTGGCTTCACCATTCCGGGTTTTTTTCAAATTGTTCGTGGCATAAGCGGTGGTCGTGACGAGCATGCCCCCGATAGCCAGGACCAGAGCCGCTGACAGCACATTTTCCTTTTTCATTCTTTCCTTTCAAGAAATAAGTAGAAAACCCGTACCATACACAATCCTACCTGACAAAGATGAACAGAACATGAAACGATCAGCTTTTCGGGAAAATGACCGTGAAGGTAGTCCCCTGGCCTAGTTCACTCTCGACTTCGATCCTGACGTGGTGCTGATCCGCAATCTTACGGACGATAGAGAGGCCCAGACCAAAACCGCTCAAGGCACCAGATCGGGACGGGTCAGCACGATAAAACCGATCAAAGATGTGTGGCAAATCCTCTGTGGATATACCAACACCTGTATCTTTGACTGTTAGAAGCACTTCAGTACCTTTCGACCGTAGCGTAAGCAAAACAGTCCCTTTTGGACGGTTGTACTCAATAGCATTTTTTATAATATTGCTCACCATCTGGATAAACAACTCTCCGTCGCCGTGTACTGACATACCTGGTTCGATCTCACTTTTCAGATCAACGCTGCGTTTGGCCGCATAAAGCTCGAACCGCGAGATACTGTCCCTCGCGAGCGTGGATAGATCGAGCTCCGCTGAGATCGACTGTACAGGCAGCGAATCGTTTCTCGACAGAGTGAGCAGATCATTATTCAGTTTGATCAACCGGTCAACCTCCTCTTCGGCGTCGCGATGAAACGATTCATACTCAACAAGAGATTTCGTAGGGGAAGCATTCAGCACATCAAAACCGATCTTCAGGATGGAAAGTGGAGTACGCAATTCATGTGCTGCGTCTGAGATGAACTGGTTTTGCTGTTCGGCAGCGTCCCTGACCGGTCGCAGTGTCCTCGCCGTGACATAATAGCTAAGACTGGCCGCCACCAACAATATGA
>CAYOQW010000175.1:0-3532 GCA_964406175.1 uncultured Candidatus Saccharibacteria bacterium | reverse complement strand
GTGTAAGATTGTATGCGTATGTCGGGAAATCGATGATCACCGCGATGACCGCAATCAGCAGGATGAAGAGGAACGAGCGGGAATGATTTTTCCGTTTGGTGGCCATCAGAAGGCATCCTAAAGAAGATCTAAACTCAGGCTCTGAGCCCGCGACATCGAGAGTATACGTATCACCTGGAGCTTTTGTCAATTTCATGAACACCACACTTTTCGTCTTCGGCACACACCCGGTACTGTCATTTGCAGAAGTCCTTCGGACGTTCAAGCTGCAGCCTGAATTCTTCGCAGAGGTCTCGACAGAGGGACTGGTCTATGGCCCTGCAGATGCTCCTGCCATGCTGGACAGATCGTACGTGCAGAGAGAGCTTGCCCAGTTGGGAGGCATCATCAAGATCGCTGAGGTCTTTGACGCGATCCCGATCTATGAGGACCCGCGGCTCGATCTCACGCTCCATATTGCCGAATATCTCAATTCGCAGGCAGACCGGACTCAGGAGCTCACCTTTGGCATCAGCGTGTACGGAGACAGTCCGGTCAACGCCAGCAATCTCTGCCGTTTCGTCAAAAAAGAGCTCAAAACAGCAGACACCGCCCAGATACGGTATGTCCTCCCTTCTGAGGACAATAAGACCCTTAGTTCTGCCCAGGTCATCCATCACGGACTCTCATCCGATGATCTCAATCGTTTTGAGATCGTGATCTTTAAGGGCGTCAAAAGGTATTTCCTGGCGCGTACGAACGCTGTTCAGGACATCGTAAGCTATGTCGAACGTGACGAAGGACGCCCTTCGAGGCGCCGTGATGAAGGCATGATGCCGATCAAGCTGACCCAGATGCTCATCAATTTTGCCGGCCGTCCGAAAGCGGGCGGCAGCACCCCGCTCCTGCTGGACCCCTTCTGCGGCAGCGGCACCATCCTCCAGGAAGCACTGAGGGTCGGGTATGATGTGATCGGCACCGATATCAGCACCAACACCATCCGTTCAGCACAAGCCAATCTTGCCTGGTATGCCGGCCGGTTCATGAAAGGCTCTCCCCGGTCATTCCAGTTGTTCCCCGTCGATGCCCGGAAGATCACCTCGACCTTTGCTCCCGAAACGTTCGACGCGGTCGTGAGCGAGGGCTATCTGGGGACACTCTATTCGCAAGCTCCGACCGAAGCACAATTGGACAAAGAGGTCCCCTCACTGCGGGATATGTACTTCAGATCCTTATCTGCCATGCTCCCGATCTTGAAGCCGGGAGGCCTGATCGCGATCACCTGCCCCTATTATTTGAAAAAGCATCTCTCCATCATCGAGCCTCTCCTTGACTCGCTTGAAAAAATTGGATACAATCATCAAAGTCTGCTCCCTGACACCGATATCCCTGTCTGGGCACAAATGACTGAACATGGCACCTATATCTACAGCCGGCCAGATCAGATCGTAGGCAGAGAGATTATTCTACTGAAGAAAACTACAAGGAGCTAACCATGGCACATACCAAGTCAGCCGGCAAGACCAAAAACGGTCGCGACAGTGCAGGTCAAAGACTGGGCGTCAAAAAATACGCTGGTGAGATCGCCACCAAGGGCGAGATCATCGTGCGTCAGAACGGCACCAAGTTTCATCCTGGTGTGAATATGAAGCTGGCCAAGAACGACAGCCTCTACTCCATGATCGATGGTGTCGTGTCTTTCAAGAAAAAACAGGTCAAGAATTTCAATGGCAAGCTGCGGGAGCGTACATTCGTCTCCATCGACGCCAAATAACCTCTCGACTGAATATTCAAAAAGGACATCCTCACGGATGTCCTTTTTTTGTGTTTGTTGCTGCATCCCAATTTCAAACTGCATGAAAACATCTATGGTTAATCATGCTTATGCCGACGCCATAACCACTTATGAATCTGATTCGGTTGAATCAACTTTTGCCTTCCGATCAAATAACTCCTGCAGCTTAACAGCTCCTACCGCTGGTAAAAACAAAACGATAATAGCGACCGAATTTGCAATATTATAAGGGTTGAATATCTCCGAGACCCGTTTCCAGCCGTGATAGAGGCTTGGCTCACTTAATAGCAGGCCGATAATGGAAACAATAATCAAAGCAACGGCAAAAACTACCCAACAGACACTAATAATTCCAAAAATCTTTGCCAGTTTTGCGGCTATTGCTGGTTTCATGTTATTACTCACATACTATTTTGGCGATGTCTTTTGTTGAAGAGAACGTATTTTCTGTCCATTTGAAGACTGAGGAATCGAATGCGCGTAACACAGACACATCCTCAACGAAAGCGGATTTGTCAGCCTTGCAATCAAAAAGATTATAAAAAGCTTCCTCTGCAGTCCTAGACATGCTCACATAATCTACCCAAAGTACGTTTGCTAATACAAATCTATCTTCAAAACGTATTAAATCTTTAGGCTTTATGAATGCAATTCTCACAATTGGCTGTTTAAAAATTGTCCAGGGATGAGAGATATCGGTCAAATTAGCTTGAGTTGTACCAACAACCCACCCATCTTTCTGTTTATGATCAATAACCAGTTTCGACCACGTGTAATCACTCATTGCATACCACCCCCAAAGAAATAGGATGATGCCTATTGCGAGGGCTGCAGTGAGTATACTCTTCACCTTTTCCATGGAATTGTCACCTTCCCGGATAAAGACGATTCAAGATTTAGGCATTTACGAAATACATACAATCAACAAGCATATAAGTATGCCGTCAATGAATCATCTAACAGTAATTAATAATTGGTACCGAGGGCGGGAATCGAACCCGCATGAGGCGGTTAAGCCCCTACGGATTTTAAGTCCGTTGCGTCTACCAGTTCCGCCACCCCGGCAAATTGTCTGCGCGCCGCCCTACTTCGGCGAGAAATCAGAACCGACGATCACGATAATGTCAGCTTTTTCCCCAGCCGTCAATTCGGCTGGCACATATGACTGCACACCCAGGTAACGTTCCAGGAATGCCTGTGTCGCCGGGAATTCTCCGTTATTGATCACCTGGATCTCTGATCTCGTATAATCTGTCCTGTCTGCAGTTGTACTCGTATCCATTTTCATACCAAAATCAACACGCAGTGTCTGGGAAAGATTGGACCCTAACTTCGCGGTCGTCGTGCCATTCTCGATCCTGACCACAGCCCCTTCGGCCGCGATATCCTGCAGGAGAAATGGATTCTCCAGTGTCTCGGCCACATAATTATGTATATCCTGGAACGTCGGGTCGCGTGGATAAAATCTCCAGTCTTTGCCCTCTTTCGGCTCATAATATATATAGGGAGCTCCCAGGACGACACTGGCGATCTTCCGGGGATTCCCCGTATCGATCTCCCTGGCCAGATCAGCGAGCTGAAGCATCTCCTCTATCCGCATATCAGTGAGAATATTGTCTTTCAGAGTATCCAGCAGTTTCGCCAGCTTGACCGGATCGGTCAAGAGGTCCCATTTCGTCGAGATCATCTTTTCCTTGATCGCCACCATAACCTGCTGCTGGCGCTGTGCCCGATTGAGGTCACCCTGCAGGTTGGCAT
>CAYOQW010000174.1:0-3601 GCA_964406175.1 uncultured Candidatus Saccharibacteria bacterium | reverse complement strand
AAGTACTATAGCGGATTGTACTCTTACCAGATCTAACGAAAGGTCACATCAAATGGGACACAAAACGGTTACTGATATCGGATCCTTCATGGAAATGATGCCAGATGATCCTGCCTTTCGTGATAAAATTGTCGAAGAATTAACTGGGCTAACACCCGAACAGATCACACTTGGCAGGCGATCCCTCGCTGAATTAGCCTCAGCCCTGCAATTAATCCCAGATCCAGAACTGCAAGCGATGATAGAAGGGCATATATTAAAGAAAGAGACAGAGTTTGCACTTTTGACCTTGGGGACAACAATCGTCAGGATTTATCTGCGAACGGGCCAAAAGGAAGAAACCCAAGCAGATTCATCAGGATAAAAAACATAATTCTACTAACGCACAGCCCGCTCCTCCTTCACATCCGCCACCTGCCCGCCCGTCATACGGACCAGATCGTCAGGGGTCATACCGAACACCGCGTTCGGCGTACCCGCAGCACCGTATATCAGTTCGTATGCTAACAGTGATTCGTCGATAAAGGTCCGGCAGACCGTCGCATGCCCGACAGGGGCAACTCCGCCGATGACGTAGCCGGTCTTTTCACGGACAAAGTCGGCATCGCCTTTGCTCATTTTTTCGCCCACCAGCTTCTCCACCTTCCGCTCATCGACACGGTGCTCGCCGCTGCAGACCACGATCACACAGCCGCCCGAAGTTTTCCCTCGGAACACGATCGACTTGGCTATCTGAGCGATACTGCACCCGACACAGAACGCCGCATCCTGCGACGTCTTGGTCCCCTGGTGGAACTCGAGCACTTTGATCTCAAAACCCATGGTGTGCAGCAATTCTTTGACCCGCTGCGCGGTCGGATGCAGTTCCGGCATGGTATGTTTCCACTGATATGATAAATCTCCCCTCCCTCTGACGGGAGGGGAAGGGGGAGGGTGCCTCACGGCAACTCGAGCCCCCTCTCCTCACCTCCCCCACCAAGGGGGAAGGAATAATTCAAAAATCCGGCGTGTAAGAGCAGTCTGCAGACGACAGTTCCTGTACCAAGGCATTCTCAAACCCATGCTCATCGAGAAAATCCACTCCAGCCTGATATTCCTCAGCCGTCAATCTCCGGTCGATCTCAGGACAGGTCGCAGCCTGATAGGTAGGATAATACTGAGCCATGAGGCTGAGCATGGTCCTGTTGCCCAAGTGGTCATGAACCCATCCGAGGAGCTCAAGGGTGTCTGACGAACAGCCCGGCAGCATCAGATGCCGAAGCACCAGTCCCTTTTGGATATGGTCTTGGCCATTGAACACATCGACCGGCTGCTGCCGCCGCATTTCCAGGAGGGCCTGAGAAGCGAATTCAAAATACTTGGGCGCACTTGAATACTTGACCGCCAGAGTATCAGTAAAGTACTTCAGGTCGGGCAGGTACACGTCCACCAACCCTTCGAGCGAACGCAGTGTCTCGACCGTCTCGTAGCCATTGCTGTTCCAGACGATGGGGAGGGGCATTCGCTTTTTGGCTTCCGTCAGGGCCGGCACCAACAGATGGCTGTAGGGTGTCGGACTGACCAGGTTGATGTTCAGGGCGCCCTCTGCCGCCAGAGCCTCGCAGATCTCAGCAAAACCTGTGGCAGATGAAGCGTGCCCTTTGCCCTCCTGGGAGATCAGGTAGTTCTGACAAAAAATGCAGCCGAGGTTGCAGTGGGTGAAGAATATCGTACCCGACCCTTCACCCTTGATCCCGCTGATGAAAGGTTCTTCGTCAAAGTGCTTCTGCACTTTTGAGATCATGAGCTCATTCGGAGCCTGACAGATGCCCTGGGCCTGTGACCGGTCCACGCCGCAGTCGAACGGACAGACATGACAGGCAAAGTCCGTGGTCATGCGTCGCTCTTCTGTTTGAGTTCAGACAGGATATTGAGCGCCTGCAGAGGGGTCAGAGTCTCGATCTTGACCTCTCGTAGCGCGGTGACCGCAGGGTGGGAGGTGGGGGACTGTGTCCCCGGTGCGGGGACTTGTAAGGGCGGTTCATGAACCGCCCTTACTGATGTACCAGCGGCACGAGTACCCCCACCTCCTATCTTATCCTCCAGTCCCCGGTTGGCATCTTCGATAGTCGATAAAACCTGGAACGCGCGGGTCATGACCTCACGCGGCAGTCCGGCCAGCTGAGCGACCTGGATGCCATAGCTCTGATCGACCCCGCCAGGCACGATCTTCCGGAGGAACACGACGTGACCCTCGATCTCACGGACCGCGATATTGAAATTCCACACCCGGGGCAGTTCGTCAGCCATCTGCACCAGCTCATGGTAGTGCGTCGCGAACAGGGTCTTGGGCCCGGCTGATCCCTGTCCATGCAAGTATTCTACGACCGCCCACGCGATAGACAGACCGTCGAACGTAGAAGTTCCCCGGCCGATCTCATCGAGGATGATCAGGCTTCGCGGTGTGGCATTATTCAAGATATTCGCCATTTCCTGCATCTCCACCATGAACGTGCTCTGCCCGCGCGACAGATCGTCCGAAGCCCCGATGCGGGTAAAGATACGGTCCACGATCCCGATGCGGGCAGACGAAGCAGGCACGAACGAACCGGTCTGCGCCATGAGGGTGATCAAAGCGACCTGACGCAGGTACGTGCTCTTGCCAGCCATATTGGGGCCGGTCAGTACCATGATCTGAGCGTCGCTGGAAGCAAGAAGAGTATCATTGGGGATGAACCGTTCGGTCAGAGAAAGACGTTCCACGACCGGATGGCGACCCTCATGTATCTCAAGGACGTCGCTCCCGTCCACCACTGGACGGACGAACAAATTCCTGGTCGCAAGTTCCGCAAAGCCACAGAGGACATCCAGTGTCGCGATAGCCTGTGCGTTCTGCTGGAGAGCCAGGATGGACTGGGAAAGATCAAGGAGCAGCTGAGTATAGAGCTCCTGCTCCAGCTGAACAATGCGTTCCTCAGCCCCTAGCACCTTGGCTTCGTGCTCCTTCAGCTCCGGGGTGATGAACCGCTCCGCATTGACCAGGGTCTGCTTGCGGATGTAATCCTCAGGGACGTCGTTGCTGTTGGCATGGGTGACTTCGATATAGTACCCGAAGACCCGGTTGTACCCGACCTTCAGGGTATTGATATGCGTGCGTTCCCGCTCTGTGGTTTCCAACCGCTTGATCCAATCGCGGCCGTTCTGTTTGATATCGATGAGCTCGTCCATCTCCGGATGAAAGCCCTGTCGGATGACGCTCCCTTTTCCCAGGACGGCGGCCGGTTCAGCAGTCAGAGTACGGGCTATCAGATCCACGATGTCCGGAAGTTCCACCAGTGCATCCCCGATGCCCCGTAGCGGCGGTTCACGAACCGCCCTCTGGTGCGAAGCATCAGGCATATCCAGTCTTTTCAGTGTTTCTTTCAACCCCGGTATCAGCGCCACGCTGTCCTTCAGCCTGACCAGCTCCCGCGGCATGATACGCCCGAGTGCCAGCCGGGCGCTCAGCCGTTCCAGGTCGCCAAGCTCGGTCAGGAGCTCACGAAGCTGAGCGTGAACGGTCTTCTGTTCCTGAAGTATCTCTACTGCGGTCAGTCGGGCATTGATCTGAACCGGGTCGATC
>CAYOQW010000173.1:0-3618 GCA_964406175.1 uncultured Candidatus Saccharibacteria bacterium | reverse complement strand
GACGAGGTATTCTCCTTTCACCTCAAAGGGTTGCAATCGTAACTGGAATACGGGGAGGAGAGGATTAAGGTGAGGTCAATTCTCTGAAAAAGATTCATCGCGTCACAAACCAGACTAGCCTTTTCTATCTATGCTCCAAGGGATCCCGGACGGTTTGGCACCAGAAAGCATACCGCCTACAGCTTAAAGCCTATCGCTTTCAGCTCCCCCGCATTATGCCCGACAGGACGTCTGGTGACAAGTAAACCAACTAGAGGTATACTATCCTCCTGTGTCGGCTGATGACCCGGGTCCGCAATACGTATGGACACTAACCCATGGAAGACCTCCCGCAATTCGATGAGCCTGATGAATACTTGCCCGAATTTGAAAGACTGGAGCAACTGATCGCACAGCTCCAGATGCTGAATGAAAAGATCTTCGCTGCGATGCTGCAGGTCCCTCTTGAACAGTGGCCCGCCTTCCAAGCTGCAACAGATACCTATTATGGGGAACACCCGCAGAGGCCGAGAGGGGATCTCGACACCCAGGTCGACCAACGCTGGCATTATTATATCTGGCTCGGTGAACAGAATTACACAAAAATACCCTCTGAGTATTTGATAGAATTTTACATCTGGCAGTGCGACCACGGCAGAATGCCGAAAAATCAGGGATGAAAGTAATTACCTTACACGATTTTTTTATTTCTATACCAAGGAGTTCGAGAAATGAGTGCAGGCACACCAACCGGAGATGATTTCAGCGAAATTGAACGAGGGACTGAACCGACCGCGATCAACCCCGTAGAAGAACTCAACCTCCGGCCTCAAACAGAGCTTCGGCAGCAGCTCGCCGCGCTGGAAAGCGAATGACAGCGGACCTTTGCTCAGACCACTCGCGGTAAAATGTACGAATCGCAGGCCTATACAGTCCTGCAGGAGGTCATGGCAGAGCAGATCGCGGTCCTGACCGGACCGGGAGGCTACGGGGAAAACGAGTCGATCTGGACTCCAGCCACCAGGATCGTATTCCTGCAGCGGGTGATTCCGGATTTCAAAACCAGGATCGACGAACGGACCGCTCAAAACCACGAGCAATAGTCATCCATGTAAATACCATATCCTGACAATGCCAAGGGAGCCAGCTGATGCTGGCTCTCTTTTGTTGTATGCTCAATATCGGATGACGAGTCATTCCCGTGCAAACGGGAATCCATCTTTTTCCTTTTTCTTTCTGGATCCCCGCCTGCGCGAGGATGACAAAAAACAGTTTCAAAAAACCTGCAACTTGTCTAGACGCTGCACGCCGAGAACCCGCAGCTCAGGCAGCTGATGCAGCCTTCGGCATAGGTCACCTTGGCCCCGCACTGGGGGCAGTCCTCCATACGCTTGCTCTTGCCTTTGCTTCCCGATGTCGAAAGGGCAGAGCGGGACTGGGTGTCAGAAAAGGTCGGCTTTTTGTCCACGCCGACATTGAGCACCTGCTCGTTGCGGCTGCCGTCGCGGTAGATGGTCATGCCCTTACACCCCAGCTTCCAGGCCAGTTTGAAGGCATCTTCCACGTCGCTGACCGTGCAGTGATGCGGCATATTGATGGTCTTGGAAACAGCGTTGTCGGTATACTGCTGAAAGGCCGCCTGCATTTCCAGGTGCTCACGGAAGGTAAGATCGTGGGCGGTCGTGAAGACATCGCGTACCTTCCGGGGGAGGTTTTCCATATGTCCAATGGTACCGGCTTCGATGATCTCGTCCATCATGCCCTCGACGAGGACACCGGCCTGTTTGAGCGCGCCCTCGAGCTCAGGATTGATCTCCGGCAGGCGGATGCCGCCCAGGGCTTCCTTGTAGAATGCCAGGGCGAACAAAGGTTCGATGCCATACGAGACACCCGATATCATCGATATCGAACCGGTCGGTGCGATGGTGGTCACCGTCGCGTTGCGCATGGTGACGAAGCCTTCCTTGTCCCACTTCGAACCTTTGAAGTTCGGAAAATTGCCCTTGACCTTGCCCAATTCGATCGAAGCCTCGCGTCCAGTCTCCTGAATGCATTTCATGATCTCGCCGGCCAGTGCCCGTCCCTCAGGCTTGGCATAGGAGACGCCAAGTGCGATGAGCATGTCAGCAAAGCCCATGACGCCGAGTCCTATCTTGCGGTTGGCCTTCACCACTCTATCCACCTGGTCGAGCGGATAGCGGCAAACATCGATCACATCATCGAGAAATCGGACCGAGGTACGGGTCGTTTCTTTCAGCTTTTCCCAGTCAACGGACGCTTTGCCCTGAGCATCGCGAATCACCATGTGAGCGAGGTTCAATGAGCCGAGATTGCAGGCTTCATAGGGCAGCAGCGGTTGTTCGCCGCACAGGTTGACCGCCTCGATAGCACCCACGTGCGGGGTCGGATTGTCCTGGTTGATGCGGTCGAGGAACACGATGCCGGGATCACCGTTCTTCCAGGCCATGTGGGCCGCCAGCTCAAAAATACTGCGTGCCTTCACCTCATTGATGACCTTGCCGGAGCGGGGGTTGATCAGCTCCCATTTGCGGTCATTTACGACCGCTTCCATGAACTTGGACGTGATGCCGATAGAGAAATTGATCTGATTGAGGGCACTGTCATCTTCTTTGCACATGATGAATTCAAAAATGTCAGGATGCGAAACGGGCAGGATCACCATATTGCCGCTGCGGCGTCCGCCATCCTGCAGCAGGATCTCAGAGGAACTGTTCAGGATCTTCATAAGAGCAACAGGGCCGCAGGCATGACCGGAGGTCCCGGCAATGCGGTCGCCCTTGGGCCGGATGTGCGCCATGGAGAATCCGACACCCCCGCCGTTCTTCTTCAGGATAGCTGCCTGCTTCACGGTCTCGAAGATATCCTCGACGCTATCCCCGAACGGCAGGACGAAGCAGTTGGCCAGCTGGCCATTGAAGGTGCCGCCATTTGCCAGCGTCCGGCCACCTGGCAGGAAATCCCTGCGTGTCATGATGTCAAAGAACGACTTTTCCCAACGGTCCCGGTCGGAGCGCTTCTCCGCCCAGGCCACGGCCTGCGCCACGCGTTCAAACATCTCACGCGGCGTCTCTCGCACGGAACCGTCATCATCCTTCTGCAGATACTTTTTTTTCAATACCACCAGGGCATTGTAGGGAAAGCCGATATCATCGTTGACCCCGAGCCGTTTCTCGGAATTTTTAACCTGGCGGCGGGTCTCCCGATGGAGGATGAAGGCTTTGGCGGTATTGGCGTGACCATGCTTGACCAGGACTTTTTCCACCGCATCACCGATCTCTACCGAAGTGAAGACTTTTTGCTTCGGCGACGTGACTTTCAGATACTCAAGCACATACCCGCTGAGATCACGGGCGATGGTTTCATCATTCCCTCCGACACTCTGAGCGGACCGGAAGATGGATCGTGTGAGCTTGTCGAGATCAAATGGCTGCTTTTCGCCCGTACGTTTGGTGACTGACAGACCTGATGGCATGAAGAGTACTCCTGATTGCAAATCGACGTGAATGGATTGGGGTTACATGTCATCCTCGCGAAAGCGGGTATCCCCGCCCTTGGCGAGGCTCGCCTATGAAGGCGGCAGAAAGAAAAAGGAATAAAGATGGATTCCCGTTTTCACGG
>CAYOQW010000172.1:0-3626 GCA_964406175.1 uncultured Candidatus Saccharibacteria bacterium | reverse complement strand
TTCCATTTCCTCCGATATACATGATATCTTTCGCCGCAGACGTCAAATTCCGGGCTGCTGCTTCTACAATTTGTACGGCCGCTATTACAGGATGATCACCTGCCGCAATGACGGCAGCTAGAAGAGCTTTTTCATCTTCGGGCACGTCTTCTTCTACTGCAAGGTCATCCAACGAAGCGCCTTTGGCCTTTGCCATTACCTTCAGGGCGGTATAAAGTTCATTAGCTGCAGCTATGCGTTCCTGTTCAAGGTCAAGATTATCCATGAGAAGGTCTCCTCAAAAAAAGTATTATACTGATGGATTTATTTTCTTAAATGATTTATGCGCTGTTTCAATATTGCTCAGGATCCGCATGACCGGATCCGGAATTTTTTCATCAGCTGGGATCGCGAATGCCGCCAGGATAATGGCCTCAAGAGAAGCATCAGGACTGGTGATCTTTCCCTTTTTAAAAAGCGATTTCCCCGCCGGTGCCATATTTTCGATCATGCGCTGCCCGGAGGAATTCTTATCAGCCCACATTTCAACCCCCAACATCTTCTGTACATCCGACAACGCAATATTGGTCAGATCACGACATCTCTCAGCCAAGTAAGCAGAATTCGTCTTGTCATCATCAGCCTCCATGCTCTTGCGGATGCTCTGTATCCCTGTCGCGACCCCAGCAGTGCGTTCTATGGTGAAATCCGGCTCTGACTTGAGCCTGTCGGCTGCATTCTGGAGTAGTGCTTCCAGCTCGTCGAGGATATCCAGTGAATGAGGATCAAACGTACTAGAGACCAGGGCGGCCAAACTGTCCTCAGCCGGTTTTTTTGCCGCCAGCATTCCCTGAACAAGAACTGAGACCATCCTGACCCTGTCAATGAGGACCCGCATCTGAGCATAGGCCTCAGCCGGATCGTCCAGAAGTGCAGTCACATCGAGCGCTTTGAAACGCTCTTGTATGATAGCCGGCATACCTTGGGCCCAGGATGTGCCGTCTTTCTCTGGAGAAAAAATGGTGATGTCGCCAGCGTCATCTCCGGCCAGGAACTCTAGTGCATTCAAAATACTGGGATGAAGCCCATCGGGTTGCATGGAGAGGATCTGTTCCCCGAGTGGTGACGCACCATTATCAACGCCAGGAAAGTCTCTGAGCGGGGCCAAGGCGTTCTGGATATCAGCCGCGATCAGGCGACTGACCTTCCCCAGGTCTACTACCCGACTACTCTGGGCCAGGCCAGGCATGCCGTCGAGCACCTGCGCGACCGCATAGTCGATGCATCGCCTCACGGCTTCACCACAGGCATCCCCGGCTTCTGACAAAGCGGCGCGGATATCCGACTCACGGGAGAGATCGCCTATGGTCTCCAGACGCTCATCATCCCTGTTCAGCGGCTCCGTGTGATCATCAGCCGAGGCTCTCAGGCGCTGGTAGACTGCCGTTGCTATCTGTCGCAGGTCCAGGTTCTGTCGGTCCGGCTCACTCATCTTTTCGGGGTCGACAGGCAGAGCCTGCTGAAAATATTCAAGAAAACGGTTATCGTCCATCCTATCCCTCCAGATCTCTAGTCGAAAAAGTACAAAGTACGCTCGATCAATTCATCCCGGTACCTCAGCATCTTCCCGTCCGGTCTGGCCGGCGAAATACTATCCTTCAAGTATACTGTTTTCCGCCCTCTGAGGCAACCCTGCTGCACTGCCTTATGCTGTATACCCTCTTCCGCGAACAACACTACCGCCCATCAATTACGTTTAGATTTGGGGTATACTGTACTATTTTTTCAATTTATTGTCAATGATTATAATAATGATGAGTACTGCATGATAAAAAATTTAAAACTATCAGTCATCCCCTGCCTGCGCTGCCACTCCGCTCGTCGCTCCGGACCGGTACGGGTAGTGCAGGGACGGCCGGCTCGAGCGGAACGCGGCTGGTATCGGCCGGTCTGCGATATCGGGCCAGGCCTTCTGGATTTCGCTGCCGATATTGGCACCGCCGGTGAGCAGATAGAGTATCCAGGCATAGAACGCGCTTTCATCAGAATTCCGGAGAGCCTGTGCCTCCCTGTATTCTCTTTCCACCAGTTCAGCGATGTTCCGCTGCGTCTGGTCTCCGAATCGGACAGAGCACCGGTCAGAGATGATCTGCAGCGCAGTACACATCTCATCCAGGTCCTGACCATCAGGATCTTTTTTCCAGGCGGTCAGTGCCTGCGAAAGCCAGCCCTCGATGATGCCAGGATGATGCATCGTCCCGCCCTGATAATCCGGGCCATCAGTCCCGAGCAATACTGAACTATTCAAGAGTGCGACGATATCGGCGAATTCAGGCACCTGTTCCACTGCCCGGGCAGGTATGTATGTGGTGATCTCGTGTGCCAGCCGTCCGGTCCCAGGCGAGGCCCCTCCGCCCTGACAAGCCTTCAGATAGCGGTAGCCGGCATGAAAAAAAACGTCCATCGAAATACGCCGGGAGTCGTGTGCTCCACTATCCTGCTCTCGAGCCGGAGCATGACTCAGTTCCATCACCCTGGCAGCCTGCTGGACCATGAGCTGATCACTCGTGGAACTGTCGAGCTCGCTGATCCGGCTGGTGATCATATGTGATATCGACTGATTGAGCGTGATCGACCTATAGGATTCCCACAGCCAGTAGAGCTGACTTATGGACAAAGCATCCCAGCAATTTCGAAATATCTGGAGATACTGCATGGTATCCAGTCGATCCCTCGCATTACCGCAATCCATGCTTTGTTCCCAGGGCAGTTCCTCAGATATCATCAGCCCCGGCTCAGCACAGGTCCCGTTCAACTGCTGACTGAACTGCTCTTTAAGTCTGGTCGCCTGTGGCCCGGGAAGTGCAACGCCTTTGGCGTTCCATCCGCTCATCTGTTCGGCCAGCAGTTTTTTTTCAACATTATTGATCCAGGACCAGTTGAGATGATGTGCCCATTTGAATATGATGCCCATCATCTCTGAGCTGTGACCAAGCACCTTGACGCCGTCGTACACATATTCTTTGAGATCATCCAGGAGTTCTGCATCCAGCGTGCACATGGCATCGTCCAGGGTCTCACCACACTCCGGATAATGGACCGCCAGCATGAACGCTGCATCGCACCGGCGAGCCCGGCTGTACTCGGTCTCATCTGACCTGTCGGTCCGGAGCGCCTCCAGATAGGACTGTGCCGGCGACTGCTGTTCTCCCAGCGTGGCACGCTGTTCTGCGGTGAGCAGATGCAGCAGGGTGGCCTTCTGCCTCAGGAATGAGGCACCCTCCTCGTTCACCAGCAGTTCAGCCGCATGATACGTATCCTCGTTCAGCTGATAGCTGTGGACGCTGCCTTTCAGGATAGCCGTGCGAAGCGCCTCTCTCGCCTGCACATCAGCCGGCTTGCCCCCTACCGGATAGAACATCTCCAGCAGGGTCTCTACACCCGCCCGGGAGAGCAGCAGGACCGGATCCTGGCGCTGCCGCGGGACCGCCATCTCGCTGAAAAGGTCGGCAGGATGCCGGCGGAAGAGCGCGAGGAACACCGGGTCGCTGACCACCCAATCGACCTCGCTGTGGGACCGGAACGATGGACCCTCGGCCATGAGCCGGGTGGCGCTGCCAGTGCGTTTCCGGCTCAGGTCCTGATCG
>CAYOQW010000171.1:0-3631 GCA_964406175.1 uncultured Candidatus Saccharibacteria bacterium | reverse complement strand
GTCCCAGGACGTCGAGAGCGGTGATGAGGTCGAGGGAGGCGTCTGGTTGGCTGAGCTGCTCCATCCTGCCTACCTGGGCCTGTGTGAGGCCTCTCTGATGACAGAAGTCGATGGCGATGGGTGAGAAATCGATACCCTGGACGTTGTAGCCCTGTTTTGTCAGCTCGGCCATGACCATACCGGTGCCGCAGCCGGCATCCAGAATGTCTGTCGGAGCCAGTTTGCTGACCCAGTGAAACACGATATCGCGGAGGCCGCGGTACCACCAGTGGTCCTGCTCTATGCGGTACATGGAGGCGTATTCGGCTGGATTCATTCTGGTCCTTTATACCTGTCATTCCTGCGAAGGCAGGAATCCCCTAGGGGACAAGGAACAATTTTTCAGTGTTTTCAGTAATCTAGCAGATTCCTGCCTTCGCAGGAATGACACAACGTTTCATTCTTGTATGTCATTCCCTTGAAAAAGGGAATCCATATTTTTCTCTTTTCTATTTCTGGATACCCGGTCGCGGCCGCGCATGACAATGCACTCAAGGTGACAACGTCAGATGACGAAGTCTTTCCAGCCGACGAAGCCCATGGCGTAGATCGGGATCAGGAGCAGATTTGAGTAGATGAAAAGCTTGCGCACCCAGGGTTTTTCGTCAGTCAGGACCGCCAGGACCGGGACGAGCGCTAGGACGAAGCGGTTGGCACCGTAGAAGATCTCGGTCGAGGTGCTGACCGCAAAGACGCCCAGGCTGAACATGACATTGGGCAGACCGAGCTTTTTCAGATTGCGGGCGATGATGAAGAGGTAGAGCAGCCAGACATACAGGTGAATAGCCGGCCCGACACCGCGGATGGCATCGATGAAGCCCACGATCGATTTGAAGAAATAGGGGTTGGGATTGTTCCAGGCGGACTGCATGTTCATCCAGGCCAGAGGGTCGCCGGTGATCTTTTTCAGATAGAGGGAAAAGATACCTAAGGGGATGAACAGAATGATGCCCATGATCGCAGACATGAACAGGCCCTTGAGGATCTTCGGCTTCTGCTGGACCCAGTAGGTGAAGAACGGGATGGCGAACAGGGCGGCACCCTGGATCCGGGTGATGACGGCCAGCGAGCAGATGACGGCCGCCGGTATCCACCACTTGCGGTCCGTGAGCTCGATGACCGCCGCGATCAGGAGCAGGTACAGGCTTTCGGTGTACGGGATCGACAGGTAGAACGTGCCGCACCCGACCAGGAAGAATTCGAGGAACCGGTCAGGATGGGAGATCTTGCGTTTGTAGATTTTGTAGAGCCAGAGGAGCGCGGCATAGCTGAACACGTTGGACAGGATACTGGCGACGTAGAAGAAATCGTAACCGCTCTGTACGTTCGCTGCTTTTGACACGATGCCGGCGACCGTAGGATAGAGCGGCATGAAGGCCCACACTCCGTAGCCGCCTTCCATGGCGTCCGGCCCATTGTAGCCTTCGCGGGCGATGCGCTCATACCAGTTCACGTCCCATTTGCCCCAGGTGAGGTCCGGGCGGGTGATATAGAGTTTCACCGGTACGTGATGACTGTGTTCGGGTGAAACGATCGTCATACCGACGACCGCGATGGCGTGGATGATCAGACGGGTGAGGACAAAGAAGATCAGGACTTTGACCCAGTCTTTGTTCAGCCAGGACTGGATCACAGAGCCAACTGATCGTTGCTGTGCTGCGGCTGCTGGTTGTGCGTTCATTTTTCAGACTCCTTGCGGGTACGTCGATCTTTCATATAGGTCCAGTAGACTTTGGCATCGCCGATGAGTTTTTCTCTGACCAGGTCGAGTGCGTGGTAATTGGACTTGCCATACGTACGGCGGTAATGGCTGACCGGGATCTCCTTGAACACAGCACCGGTACGCTGGAGCTCTTTCACCAGTTCAAGCAGGATCGAGGAGTCGTGACTGTGAAAGATGCATTTGTTCAGAGCTGACCTGCGGATCAACCGGAAGTCGCAGTCCAGGTCGTGGATGGGCAGGTTGAATATGAGCCGGGTCATTTTGCGGTAGCCGTCGCCAAGTACCCGACGGACGATATGGTCGCCGCGTCTGGTCTTGTAGCCATTGACCACATCGACGCCAGTTGTTAGCTGGGTGTCCACCAGGCGGGGCAAATCATCGAGGTGGTATTGGGCATCTCCGTCGGTATAGAATATCCAGTCTCTGGTCGTGGCGGCAAAGCCGTACTTGATGACCGCGTAGCCCTCCCAGTTGTCGCGTTTGTCGACGATCCTCAGGCCCGGATGGTCTTTTTGAGCCTGCTCTAGCTGTTCCCAGGTATCGTCTTTTGACGCTCCGCCGGCCAGAGCGATGACCTCCAGATCGTCAGTCAGTTTATCTCCATAGGCATATGCGTCGCTGATAGACTGAGCGACGGTCCCCGCATCGTTGTAGAAGGGGAAGAATATGGTGAGGGAGGAGAGCTTGGGTGTCATAGAGTGAAGCTGTTCATCACGCGGATGACTTCCTGGATGTCATCCGGTGTATGGAAAAATGAAATAGGGAGGCTGAGGATGGTCTGGTGGATCTCCTCGGTCAGAGGGAACCGCTGTCCGCCGAAGTAGGGCAGAAGTGCCGTCTGCTGGTGCGGTGGTATGGGATAGTGGACGTCTGTTTTGATGCCGTTCTCGAGTAAATAGGCTTTGAGCTGGTCGCGCTTTGGGTGGCGGACCGGGAAGATGTGGAAGACATCCTCGCAGAGCGGGACCTGTATCGGTTTCACGAACTGGTCTGATAGCCCGGCAAGGTAGAGTTTTGCCAGCATGCGTTTGTGGGTGTTGATTTCATCAAGGCGTTGCAGCTTGACCGAAAGGAACCCGGCCTGTACTTCGTCCAGACGGGAATTGTAGCCCACGGTCTCATTCTTGTATTTGGCACTGGAGCCATAATTCCGCATCTGGCGGCAGGCAGCATCATAGTCGGGATCATCAGTGGTGATAGAGCCAGCATCGCCAAGTGCCCCAAGGTTCTTGGTCGGGTAGTAGCTGAAGGCACCGGCGTCACCGAGCGTTCCTACCTTTTTCCCGCCATAGGTGGCACCGTGGGCCTGGGCATCGTCCTCGATGATCTTGAGAGCGTGCCGGGCAGCAATATCTTGGATCGGTGCCATGTCGCAGGGTTTGCCATAGAGATGCACGACCATGATAGCGACGGTCTTGTCCGTGATGGCAGCTTCGATGAGCGAGGGATCGATGTTGTAGGTCCTGATGTCAGGCTCCACCAGAACGGGTTTGAACCCGGCCAGGATGATGGAGGTGATGGAGGCGATGTACGTATTGGCCGGGACGATGACCTCAGAGCCGGGGGCAAAGCCGAACGCCTTCAGGGCGATCACGAGAGCATCGAGCCCGGACGCCACCCCGACGCAGTGCTTTGCACCGCAGTAGGCAGCGAACTCGTGTTCAAACGCTTCCACATTTTTGCCCAGGATGAAATAGCCACCTTCCAGAGTCCTGGCGAACGAAGCCTTGAGGTCGTCTGCAAAAAATGCATTGGTCCGGTTGAGATTTTCGTAGTCGATCATAGCTAGACCTCGTAGACATAATCAGAGGGATCGTAGGGAGCCGAAGCAAAGACCAGCAGGATGGCACCGGGTGAAAAGGTATGCAT
>CAYOQW010000170.1:0-3651 GCA_964406175.1 uncultured Candidatus Saccharibacteria bacterium | reverse complement strand
ATTGCTCAAGGCAGCATCGTAGATAACAAAGTCAGAAACGATAGCATTCACCTGACGGCTGTCGGACGTATCCTGGCCGATATGCAGGTCTGCACCAAAAGATGGCGAGGTAAAACCGGCACTGGAAGTGCCCGCCGCCCCATCGACAAAGAGCCCCAGCGACCCGGTGGTCCAGGTAGCAGCCACGTGATACCAGTGTCCTGTCTCCCAGGTCGAGATATCTTTGGTCGCCTGGTTCGTCCCGTCCGTGAGGGTGAGAGCATTTCCGGCTGATTTATAGAGGGTTAAAGCACCGGTCGAGGTATCAACATCCAGGAAGACATAGTCCTGTCCATCATTGCCGTTCCAGGACGGTTTGACCCAGAATACGGCACTGCCGGCTGCCGCACTGATATGACCGGCCGTCGCGAAATCCAGGTTCTGAGCAGTGCGGCTGCTGGTACTGGCATCTGCCGGACCGCTCCAGGAGTAGCCGGTGCCGAGACTGCCGTCAGCATAGGATGTCACATGGGCTTTTGCTTCCACCTGGAAGCTATCGAGGTACACACTGTGTGCCGGTTGGACCTCGATACCATAGGAACGGCTGGCGTCCGTGACGCTGATCCCGTTCGCCTCCACCCGCCACCAACCAGTCCCCATATCAGTGTAGGTCGAGCTGACAGCCGAACCGTCATAGCAGAGCGAAAGAACACTGGCATCGATCTGACCGCCCGCGGAGCCGGATGTGGCCTGGTACACCCAGGCCGAAATACTCACCGTCGTAGCATCAGGATCGAGACTGGTGAGATAAGTCCCTGCATTCAGGCCAGAAACGTTGACCAGCTTCGAAGAGGCAGAACCTGAATGAATGAAGGGCGAGGCTGTATTTTTCGAAACGCTCAATCCGCTGGCCGACCACCCGGTAGTGTAGGTCGCGGCTTCAAAAGAGGGATTGGCGACCAGATCGATCGTCCCTTCTTCGATCATCATACCGCCCTGGGCACTGTACGAGACGCTGGGAGCTCTGCCCGAGAAGACCGGGGAGAAGTCCTGTCCGACGAGACCGCCCACGTACGAGGCTCCGTAGAGCGTCCCGTGATTTCTATGATGCCCGGCGTCAGCAGTCTGACCGCCAAGCAGTGTAGCGGTCCCGTATTCGTCAGCATGAAATAGAACCACCGTATAGCCGTCATCTATGAAAGGCGATACTGATGGCGTAAAAGGCCCGCTATACCTGACCGTTTCTGAAATACGGACTTCATCCAGCAGACCCAGAAAAGAATAGGTCTCGGCATTACCGCCAAGATCAACCGGCGAAGCCGATACCGGTATAGCGTTCGTATCAGTGCCTGAGCCATCAGGAGCACCCGCTACCCAGATCTTCAGCTGATCAGAGGCCGCCGTGCGGTCAAACGTCAGGGCCACATGCGTGTAAGTTCCCGAACTGATGGTGGCAGATGATGCAGCTGTGACATAGCTGGTGCCATTGAATATACCGCCGACCAGATGGTGCGTTGCATCGATCTTCAGATAGTAGGCCCCGCTTCGATAGAGGATATACATATCCCGGTCAGGCAGAGCGAGCGGATCGATCCAGGCTTCGATGGTCAGCCGCTCAGGGATATCGAGCGAACTGTGATCGCTGATGCGGATATAGTCGCCAGCACCGTCAAGACTGAACGCACTTGAGCTCCCAGCAAAACGGAGCGGACCTGTCGTGCTCGTTGCGGCAGTGCCGTCGGCAGATCCGGTGCTGACCTTGAGCGATACGGCGAGCAATGCACTCTTGGCACCCACTGCATAGGCATCAATCACTCCTGAGGGTGCCGAGGCGGAAGGATACCCGCCGTACAGATAATATGCACCAGTTTCGCCTCCGGAAGCCAGTGCGGCAGCAAGTGGGAAAGAAAAGACCGTTGCTGTTGAATCGGAACAGCCAGTTGCACCTGCTGGAAGGGCAGATGACCGGGCCAGTTCCTGATTCGATGAACCACTATAAAAAACGATGCGGGCATCCTGACAGTCAGCGCGGATCGAGGCCAGGGCCGCAGTGTTCAGCGTAACAGAAACGGTTGTTCCGGTGGCCAGTGCCTCAGTCGACACATTTGTAAGTTTCAGCACGGTCCGGCCGCTATAACTGCTGTTCCACCAGGGTACCTTCAGCTGAGCGGTGCCGGACTCGACGAGGATGAGGTCGCTGTCATACGTATACTCGCCCGCTGTTGAGAAATTCCAGGTACCTGACGACGCCACGACCTGATCTGGGGACCGGTAATAGCGGGATACCAGGGAGAAGGTAAGCATAGCCAGAGCGGTCATGGCGGTGAACAAAAGAGTTATGCGGAGCCAGAACCTGGCAGGGTCCTGGCTCCGCGGGGACTGAATATTCTGATTTGCCAGTTTAAGTGAATTATTCATGGCGGCCATGCCGTTTCTCAAATACACGGGTGCACTCTGCGTCTTCAAAAACCAGAAGGATACCGACCACATGGTCAGCCTCTCCCAGTATCGGGGCCACATGCAGCCTGATCGCAAAAGGCCGACCTGCGGTGCTTTTCAGCTGACAGAACTGTTTCGTAGTAGTCTGTCGTTCATACAGGGTAGACAGCAGCAAAGCTTTGCCTATCTCGATGTCCGGGTGCTCCCGGTGTCCTATCGTGGCGATTTCAGAGAACTGTTTCCCTCGAGTGGTTTCTAGATCAAGCCCGAGCATTCTTGAGGCAGACTCGGAGAGGTCTTCGACGCGAAGTTCATGGTCCAGGATGCAAACACCAGCGGTGATCGTATCGAGGATGGTCTGATCTTCTTCTTCATACGTTTTCAGCAGCTGCTGCAGGAGGGTCGATCGCTCTTCACTTTGCTCTTCTTTCCGGAAACGAGAAGAAAGCAGGATGAGCAATGGAGTGAAGCTGAGCAGTGAAAGTACTTTTATCACGATGTCAGCCAGATCATGGCTCTGAGCGCTGAAACCCTGAATGGAAAAGATGCCTGCCATGACCAGGCACTGCACGACGAGAGCCGGCACCTCGAGGGTAAAACTGGATACCACAATGAGTACATACAAAAGGAAAAAGAATTCACTTCCGATCCCGCCGGTAGAGGTGGCACCCAGGACGCAGATAGCATTCAAGAGCCCGATATTGGTGAGGGCGTGAACGCTGGAATTCTCCTTCCTGTCCTGCAGTCTGGAGAACAGGTTCAGGAGCGTGAACGTCGCGGTGCAAACGATTATCAGGCTGTGCTGCCAGGTCACGGGCAGGGTAGACGCCGGCAGCACGATCCCGAATATCAGAATATAGCGGACTATACGAACGATACCAGTAGAGATGGTCGGTCGTGAGCGGTTCTTTTCTGTCTTTTGCTCTATTTTTTTGTTTTCCATAACCAGTACAGCGGATTGAGATGTTTGACCTTGAAACTGTTGTGTTGGATGACTCTCGGCATGGATTCTTCCAGTTCCGTGATCATGGCATCTTTCATTTCCTGGGTCACGACTCCTTGTGCCGGCGATGATCCTTTTTGTTTTTTGGTATGGAGATTCTCTTTCAGGGCTGGCTGGATCGGCCCCAGGGGAGATGGTTGCAACATGGACTCCGTTGCCATGCTTGGCTGAACTATTGGCGGCTCTGCTGGGCTATCGGCCTTGACTTGTTCTTCGACCGGAGCGGCGGG
>CAYOQW010000169.1:0-3703 GCA_964406175.1 uncultured Candidatus Saccharibacteria bacterium | reverse complement strand
GTCCACGACCTCTATCGAACTGCTTCGTCAGAAAATAGCACTGGCAGGACAGACCAGCCTGGTGAACTACGGGATCAATTTCGGAGCTGGCCCGGACAACAGAACGGAACAACTGGCTCTGCCACTGAACATCCCCGTCAAGTGCTATGTCGGGCCTACGACCGGTTCTCTGCTCGTCGATGAACAACGTGTCCTTGAAGACATTTTCCAGGCAAGTGACCACCTGTTCCTCATCCATGCCGAGGACAAAACCGAGATCGACCTGCTCACTCCCCTGTTCAAAGGTCAAAACGACCCACACATTCACAACCAGATCCGCACGCCGGAAGTTGCAGCGATAGCCACCAGACGAGTGCTCGAGATCGCCCGCAAGTATGACCGCCGTGTACACTTCTGCCACATCAGTTCCATCGAGGAGCTTGAGCTTATCAAGGTGGCCCGAAAGGAAGGTTTGAAGGTAACCTGCGAAGTCACGCCTCACAACCTCTTCCTCGACGAAACTGCCTATGCTACGCTGGGAAACTATGCCAAGATGAACCCGCCGCTCCGCTCCGCTGAGCACCGAGAAGCACTTTGGCAGGGTCTCATCGAGGGAGCTATCGACCTGGTCGCTACTGATCACGCTCCGCACACGAGGGAAGAAAAGGAAAAAGGATACTGGGAAGCTCCCTCCGGTGTCCCTGGTGTCGAGACCATGCTGCCTCTGATGCTCGATAAGCTCCAGCAGGGAGCGATCACGTTCTCTCGACTGGTCGAGGTCACCAGCACGGCACCTGCACGTCTTCTCGGTCTGCAGAACAAAGGCAGCGTCCAGGTCGGCTTCGACGCTGACCTGACGATCGTGGACCTTCTAGCCACTCAACTGATCGACGATGACGACATCGTCAGCAAGTGCGGTTGGACTCCGTTCACTGGTAAACAGGTCATGGGAACGCCAGTGATAACCATTGTCGGCGGAGAGATAATGTTTGATGCCGGGACATTCTCGGCCGCAGAACGTGGCAAAGCACTCTGGAACGTATAACTATCAAACGGATACCTGTATGCAACTAGATCAGCTTAAACAGACCATTACTGACGTTCCGGACTTCCCTCATCCTCCGGTCATGTTCCGGGATATCACGACGCTGTTGAAACAACCGAAAGCCTTGAAGGAAGCCATCAACCGCATGAAGACCATCATCGATGGACTCGGAGAGTTCGACCTGATCGTTGGGCTCGAGTCACGCGGTTTCATCTTTGGCATGCCGCTCGCCTACCTGTGCGGCAAAGGATTTGTACTGGTCAGGAAGAAGGGGAAACTCCCCAGAGAAAAGTTCTCGGTCACCTATGAAACTGAGTATGGGCCTGACTGCCTCGAACTGCACCGCGATGCCATCCAGCCGGGCAAAAAAGTCGTACTGGTCGACGACCTTCTCGCCACAGGCGGCTCTGCCCAGGCTGGAAGTTCGCTTATAAAACAAGCTGGCGGAGTCATAGTTTCCTGCGTATTTTTGAACGAGCTGTCGTATCTGTCTGGCAGAGCGACACTGAAGGATCTGGACGTACGTTCGGTGATCACCTATGTATAACGAAATGGAAAAACCTATCGGTATCATCGGCGCCATGGAGGTCGAAGTTTCAGTGATCGTCGCTGCGCTCGCTGACGTGCAGAAATTCACCTGGCACGAATTCTCGTTCTACCAGGGCTGGCTTCATGACCGCAAAGTCGTCGTGGTACAGTCCGGCTGCGGCAAAGTACTCGCTGCGATGACCTGCCAACGGCTCATTGATGCCTTCGGGCCGAGGGCGATACTGTTTTCCGGCGTAGCTGGAGCACTGGGCGACCTGGATATCGGGGATATCGTACTGGCCACCGACACCGTGCAGCACGACCTCGATGCTACCAAGCTCGGTTCACCTCGCGGATCTGTACCGTTCAGCGACTATCGATTCTTCAGATCTGATGAGGAACTGCTGAACCTTGCAAGCACAGCAGAAGTATGGGGCACCCGTATCCTCGCAGGCAGGGTCCTCACTGGAGACCAGTTCATGAGCCGGGATGAGCTGCAGGCCCACTCCTACCTCGTTGAAGAGTTCCATGGCGACGCCATTGAGATGGAAGGAGCCTCCGTCGCCCAGGTATGCGTCGTGAACCGGCTCCCCTTCCTCATCATCCGTAGCATATCCGACCGTGCCGACTCCACCGCCAAGGTCGATTTCGAAGCATTTGCCCACAAAGCAGCCAAAAACTCGTTAGCCATCGTTGACCACGTGATCAAAAATTACAGGTAACCACCATGTCCATCCTCGTCTCCGGTTCGATCGCCTTTGACCACATCATGACCTTCCCTGACTATTTCAAGAACCACATCATGCCGGACAAGATCCACATGATCAATCTGAGCTTCCTCATTGATTCGCTGCACAAGAACCTCGGCGGGACGGGCGGCAATATCGCTTACAACCTCAGTCTGCTCGGTGAAAAACCGCTCCTGTTCGGGACAGTCGGCGAAGATTTCGCGGTCTATCAGGAGAAGTGTGACAAGTACGGCATCGATACCACGTTCGTAAAAAAGTGTACCGGCCTGTTCACGGCCCAGTTCTACGTGACGACCGACCGCGACGACAACCAGATCGCCGCCTTCTATCCGGGAGCCATGGCGCTCTCCGCTACCAACCACATCACAGCGGCCGAACATGCAGCAGTGATCGACCTCGCCATCCTTTCACCAGACGACCCCAGAGGCATGTTGCTTCACGCAGAGGAATGCCAGAAATTGCAGATCCCCTATATCTTTGATATCGGCCAGCAGGTGATCGCCCTGGAGGGGCCCGACCTGCTCAAAGCACTGAAGGGCTCTCGTGCCCTGATCGGCAATGACTATGAGATCGAGCTTTTCACCAGAAAAACCGGATATTCGATAGCACAGCTGATGGATCTCACCGAAGCGGTGATCACAACCCTGGGACCAGAAGGATCCCTGATCACCACTCACGACCAGGACATCAGGATCAAGGCGGTGAAGCCGGGCGAGATCAAGGATCCTACCGGAGCCGGCGACGCCTACCGGGCCGGCATTCTCATGGGCCTGACGCTTAAACTCCCCTGGCAGATCTGCGGTCAGCTGGCTTCTACTAGTGCTGTCTGGGCGATCGAACATCACGGGACTCAGGAGCACACATACACGCTCGATCAGTTCCGCACCAGGTATGCCGAAAACTATGGCAACGGCTGTCCGCTATAATTTCATCTTCTGCCGGATCTGATGGATCTGGTCCCGCATCATGGCGGCTTCTTCGAATTCCAGACGCTGGGCAGCCTGCTGCATCTTTTTTTCGAGCTGTTTGACCAGGATCAGAGCGTCTTCCTTGTTCATGGTATCGATACCTTCGACCGAGACAAAATCCCGTTCTTTGGTATCGCCCGGTCTTGGTCCTGTCACCAATCCGTCCCTGATCTCCTTGTCGATCGAGAGCGGAGTGATGTGGTGTTCGATATTATACGCGATCTGAATACCTCGACGCCGGTTGGTCTCTCTGAGCGCGGCTTCCATGGCCGGAGTGATCACATCACCATACATGATGACCTTGCCCTCGACATGCCGGGCAGCGCGCCCGATGGTCTGGACAAGCGCGCTCTCTGACTGCAGGTATCCCTGCTTATCAGCGTCAAGTATCGCGACAAGCGAAACCTCCGGCAGATCAAGTCCTTCGCGTAGCA
>CAYOQW010000168.1:0-3707 GCA_964406175.1 uncultured Candidatus Saccharibacteria bacterium | reverse complement strand
GACTGGGGTTTGATCGGGAATTCAATGTCGATGACATTTGGTCGTATCATGGGTTCCTACCTTTCTTTTTCTAGGTTTTCGGCAGCCTCTTTCTTGTCGATGAGAGCCTGCTCGACTTTGGATAGAATTGAGTCGAATGCTTCGATCTTTGCCGCTGCTCTTTTGGCATCAGCTATGCGGTCACTGAGTACGAGGGTTGGGAGTTGGTTGTGAAGGTTCTGCAGGTCTTGCTCGATCTCTCGTTTGAGGATCGTCCATCCGGGCGAGTTGACCATTTCCTGAAAGTCAAGTCCTCTCTGGAAGAGGTCTTTATCGTTCATCAGATACCTGCCTCATCGATGCTGAGTTGGGGCTTGTCGTTGCCCATACCGCCGAGCATCGGTTTCTTTGACGGTGTGGCTGCTGAAGACGCGCCCTGGTCTGCGATGGTCTGGATGGTCGCGGCAAGTGCTCCGGCGATGGTCGCGAAGTCACTTTCCTGTGAATCAAACGAGGCTTTGGCAGCTGCTACGGCCTGCTCGATTGCTCCCCACTCCCCGTCCGGCGTTCCGGCCTCTTCGTTCATCATTGGATTCATTGGTGTTTCGGCCATGGTATGGCTCCTTTCTGTTATTCTTTGGCTAAAAGTCCAATTTTGCGTAATCCCCCTCGAAGTGCGCCCATGATCCCTGCCCCCTTCGGTACTGCCGGCTGGGCAGCCTGTGGACGCGGTGAAGGGCTGATCGCCTCCATGAGAGGTATCGGGCCCGGGACTGGTTTGCCTGCCTGCGGACGCGCAGGTACAAGCTCCGGACTAGCCGGGGCAGGTGGGTCTACCTGCTGGCCAGCCAGTCCGGGCGTTAAAGGGGTAGGGGCTACTACCGTTGGTTGCGGCATCTTGCCGATGAGTTGGTCTGAATACTGGCTTTTGTCCATCTCTTCCAGGATCATCTTCCAGATGACATATTTTCTCAGCTTGAACTGATCGACCGCCTCTGGGGTTTTGTCATCCGGCCCGGATGCGACCAGACGATCAAGCATCATGAGCAGCATATTGAGCCGGGTCTGCTGATCCGGAGGGACTACGGGATCTACATCGACGATGGCATCGACTTTGATATCCTTTTCAGCCTGGGTGAATTGGACGAAATCGACATTCTCCGCCCCGGTTATCCGCATGAACTTGCCGGCGTCCAGGAACTTCTGTTTCATCTGGATAAGGATGGTCACCATGGTGGTCATGGCTTCGGCCAGATTCTGGGCGTTGAGTGCCAGTCTCTGATTTGACTGCCCGATTAGCATGGCGACCTTGCCCATAGGCTCATTGGCCTGCATGGGCTGTCCCTGCTGGTATTCCCCCATGGCCAGAGCACGCTGGATCTCGTTCCGGAGGCTTTCCTCTTCCTTGTAGGCTTCTGCGCCGATCTGAGGAGGACGATCTATGACCACATCGTTGTGAGGGTCTTTGAGTTCCCACTTGCGATTGGGGCCGAACACGATTTCTGACTTTTTGATGCCGGCATCTTTCTTGATCTTTACGACCGGGCTCATGTTGAGCGCGATATCGTACATCCGCTGGCTCTTGTGGTCGGACAGTTCGAGGATGGTGCTTTCCACCGGCTCGATATGACCGGTCGACCAGTAGGACTGCGATACCTTGATATCGGACATTTTGACGTAGATATTGCCGCCATTGATTCCGCTGTAGGGGTTCTCATCGTCTCTGGTCAGCACCTGACCCTGCATGATGACGACCAGGCGGTCTTCCTCGTAGTCCCAGCATTCCCAGATCTCCACATCGTCGGCGCCGTCCTGATGGCGATCATTGCCGAGTGTACCGGTCTTGTTGGTTTCGAGGATGCCGTCGGCTCCCTTGTCGATCTTGCTCATTTTCTTGGTATCGAGTTGGTACCGCTCGTACGCCCAGTCCTCGACGCGGCTTCCGCCTACACATTCGAGGTTTTTGTAGATCTTCACGGATCTGGACTCTTCGGCACGCTTGATGGCGCTCTTCTTCTTGATGATGCGCTCGATTCTCCAGGGGATGTATTCGTCGGTCGATTCAGGAGCCGGGAGGTCATTCCAGAGATCCACGAGATACCGGCTGGGATCGCCCGATCCGGCATTCCACATGAATTTGACCAGACCATCTCCGTAGGTTCCGACATCGGTCAGCCAGGTGATGAGCAGCTGGTTGATTTTGATCTTGTCGAAGTCGTACCGCATGAGCAGTTTCCAGTTCTCGAAGATGTCGTTGGCCTTCACATCCTTCGGATCTCCGGGCACGATGCGTACTTTTCGCTTGGCCGGTGCGAGTCGTGAGACGAATGTCTGCACGATCTCAATCCCGACGGGCGGCATATAAGTCACAGGATACGGATACAGCGATTCGCTGCGATACCCGCGATAGATACCATAAAGCCGGAGCAATTTGGCTCTCTGCGCTTCCTTGTGCGCGACTGCCAGCTTGTACCGGGACTGCCATTTGCTGATGACCTTCTGCTCCTGTGGATTGGGAGCATAGTTCTCTGTTTTCTGTTCTTCTGCCTCGGTCGAGGAGGATGTAGGCATCAAAAAAGCCCGAAGTTAGAAAAGAGGTTTTCTAACGTCGGGCTTCTCCTCGTCCGTTATCGGTTCAATTGGTAGCAGGTTTATTTCTGAAAATCAAGTGCCTTTTGAGAACTTCCTTCTGATATGGACATCTTCGAACTGTGGTATCCCCTTTTTCACTTCAATAATTACCTCACCATAATCCAGGGATCTGATTCTATCGATTACTTCCGCCTCGCTCACGCTTACCTCTTTCAGATAGATCGGTTCAATGTGTGCTTCTTCCAATTCTTGCATGGTGATACAACCGGCAATCATTTTTGTCACAACCTGGACTTGCGTCTGTGGCGCACTTTCCACGTCCGGATTCGGTTTAGGTGTTTGATTCACGCGATCACTCCATGTGTGTTTTGATTTCTTTCTGTGCCGCGATAGCTGCCATGCGTCCGAAGTAGGTATGCCCTCCCTCAATCATCCCGAGCACCGCTGCCTTCTCCCCTGATGCCCTGATATCGTTCACATCGATGCTGATCATTGAGACCTTCATCTTCAGGCTCGACAGATAGGAGTCTATCCGGTCTGCTTCTTCGTAGGTATAGGCCATGAGATCTGTTGTTTTGGTCATTTCACCACCTCAAACCACTCAGGGTTTTTGTCCATCGTTTCCTTGCTGAATGCCACGAAGTCGAAGTCTGTGCCGGGGATACACTTCGTTGAGTAGTACCCCTTGCCCTCCTCATACCGGAAGATCGATCCAGCCTTGGCGGTCGGCAGGTTCTGTTTTAGTCGATACTGTTTAGGTGTTTGGTTCATACTTGCTCTCCTTGAGTAAAGCGGCCTTAAAATAACAATACCCGAGCCACATATCGTTGGCTCCTGTGTTTGCCCATTCCCTCTTCCTCTGTCCGTTTCTGTCCTCGATCTCGCGTGCGTACATGGTCTTGGCATGATGGATCAGCATCTGGAGGCCTGCTGCCTCTGCTCTCATGGCAAACGGCTCAGATCCCCGTCTCAGGTCGGCCACGGCATGATCCATGACCCGTGTCCGGGAGATGTAGACCTTCACCGCGTCATGCAAATCCAGCACGGTTGCACTGGGCTCATCGTCTGCGAACCGCAGGATGCCCAGCATCTTGGGGTCGTCATTGAACCAGCTGAGATATACGCGGTACTGGAAG
>CAYOQW010000167.1:0-3723 GCA_964406175.1 uncultured Candidatus Saccharibacteria bacterium | reverse complement strand
GGTTGCGGGTCCGTTGCCTCGGTTGGTCAGGCGGATGGTGTACTGGATCAGATCGCCCTGGTCGACCTTGCCGTCCTGGTCGGCGTCATAGATGAATTCGGCCAGTTTCTGGTTGGCGATGAGGTTGGCGGGATGGACGATATGGGTGACGGTGTTGGTCACGGTCGGCACTGCCCCGGTGGCGTAGATGGTGGCGAAGTTGTTGATCCGGGTCAGGTCAGGGACATTCAAACCGACCCTGGCACTGTAGTGTACGGTCACGGAGGTGTCGACTGGCAGTGAACCGATGTTCCACTGGAGGGTACGGGTCGTGGCGCGATAGCTGGCCGCAAAACCTTCATTGGGGATCTGGGGAGGGGCGATCATGGCGCCGTCGAGGATGTCCGTGATCATGACATTCTTGCCGTCCATGTCGCCGGTATTGGTGAAGGTCAGCGTATAGGTGATGGTATCGCCCTGGAGCACGATGGCTTCAGCGGTGGGGGTGGCTTCTTTGACGGCGTCAAAGGCGGGGGAGCTGGCCACGTCGAAGGCAGCGGTCAGGTCTGCATCCCAGGTGCTGTCATAGGCATTGATCTGGCCGTCGAGGTTGTCGTCGACATTGACAGAGAAACCTTCGGTCATGGTCAGGGATGCGATGTTCAGGATCGTCGTACCGCTGTCGGTCGGACGATCGATAGTAGCGTCGAAGGTGATCTCGGTCTCCTGCTCTGGTGAGATCGTGGCGATCGAGACGGCAGCCTGGCGGAAGGCGGGCAGATACTGGGCTGCATCATCAGCAGCTGCATCGGTCATCTCGACACCATCCAGGGTGATACTGTCGGCTTTGTAGGTCAGGTGTGCGGGGATGGTATCGCTCACGACGACGTTGGTGGCGCTCATGTTGCCGGTGTTTTTCAGCGCGATCGTATAGCGGACCGTGTCGCCGGGGTTGTAGAAGCCATCCTCATTGACGTCACCCTGCGGTGCGAAGGTCACGGACTTGATGGACATATTATTGAATTCAGGTCTGCCGATCCGGTTGACCGTGCTGTCCTCGATGGTCATTTTGGTGCTGTCATTCCAAGTGGCTGCACTTCTATATCCGATGAGCTGGGACGTATTGGTAACGGTGTAGCCAGGGGCGAGGTCGGGTTTGGTGATGACCTGGAAGCGGTAGCAGATATTGTCGCCAGGGTTCAGGACCTGAGAGTTCGTCCCGACGATCTGACCGTTCTGGTCATAGACGAAGCCGCGGATCGGGTAGTCTGAGGCGGCTGCCAGAGGGGCATTGCCCTGGGCATCGTCTCTGAGAGCTGCCCAGTTGGCAGTTGCGATGGTAGCAGGGTTCTGGCAGCTGACGCCCTGCGCCATGGCCGTGCTGTCCGCGACGTATTCGGTCCCGAGCGGGATGCCGTCGAAGATCTGGGTGTTGTAGGAGGTCATGTCGCCCATGTTGGCGATGCGGATATAGTAGGTGATGGTGCCGTCAGGTATGACGAAGTCGGCCGGGCTGTTTGTTTTGTCGACGAACAGGATAGGCTGGCTTTCGACCGGATTGACCACGCTGGCACTTGATGTCGCCGCGCCCGGGGCGGACAGGGTCGCAGTATTGGTGATGACCGCGCCGGTGTTCAGCGGGGAATTGATCCGGGCCTGGTAGGTGAGGTAGCCGGCATTGTACGCGACAGGGTCGGCAGCTCCGACTGCAGCCGGTACGTTCTTGATGAGGGCGGTGATCGTGCTGCCGGCGATGGTCGCTCTGGCTGAACTGACGGCCGTGGCGTAGCTGTTCTCAGCGTCATCGGCGTCGGTCAGGGGGACCGTGGTGTAGGTCGGGAGCTTGGTCGTCGCATTGAAGCCATTTACATAGGTCCAGTTCATGCTGCCTGTCACATAGGTCGTGTTGGTGGGGACGGTGTCCAGAATGGTCAGTACGGATGCGTCCTGGTTGCCGTTGTTCCGGTAGTTGATCAGGTAGGTCACGATCTGGGCAGGTGCGATGCTGATCTGGGAATCGTTGTAGGTGCCGTTGTTGTGCACGTCGACCTGTTTGTCATCACCGGTACCGGAGAAGACAGGACCGGCGAAGATGGGGGTCGAGACCGTGGCACCGGACTGAGGGGCCATATCAGGTTCAGATACATCGATCTGGTAAACGCTGTTGAGGATGCTGATCGCTTCGGCCGGGACGGACGGGGCAACGGTAGCATCGAAGCCGACATAGACGCTGCCGCCAGAGGAAATGCCCTGGGAGAGCGAGGTCCAGAGGATCCGGTCGCCGGCGTTGCCGGTGATGCCGTCATTGTTCGTATCCTCGATGGAGATGCTGCTGGAGAGGATGCTGTCATCCGTTTTGAACCAGGTGACGGTGTTGCCGTCGCCGGTGGCGAATTCGCGGGCGGGGTCAGCTGCGGTCGTGGTCACGAGGAACCGGACATTGTCCACGGTAGCGACATTGCCGGGGATGGTCTCACGGATGTAGAAGTTGAAGGTGGGCTGGTCGGAATTGTTCGTACCCTTGATCGCATAGCGGATGGTGCCGGTCGGGGCAACGGGTTCGTAGGCAATAGGGTAGGTGGTCGCGGTGCGGACGGCGTTGACCATGGCATACTGTGAGTAGATGCCGCTCGGGTCGCCGTTGATGACCGCTGAGTAATCAGTGTCATAGGTTTTGCTGATCTCGAGCAGGGAGTTGGCGAGCGGGATCCAGTCGCCGAAGTCATTGTTGAGCGAATTCTCGCCCAGCGTCAGGGCAACTTCGATGCGGTTGGGGGTCGAGGACGTATATCCGTTCAGGTCGTTTTCCAGCACCACGTAGTTGGCCGGGGTCGGGACATTGGTGAAGCTGTAGCTGCCGTCGGCGGCTGATTTGGTGATGCCGTTGCCGATGACATTGACCAGGCTCGCTGCCCCATTGGTCGAGAAGACATAGACCGGATGATAGGTATTGACTGTGTTGTTCGTGTTCAGCGGGGTCGCGACGATGGAGAGCGGGACTGAGGAGGAAGTGAGGCCGATGTAGTAGGCATAGAGATCGGTCGCGGCATCGATGACATGGACCCGGTTGGCCGTAGAATCAGACAGATAGATCCGGTCCGTGGTCTTGTCATAGGTGAGGTCGGTCAGGTTCTGTGCCAGGACGAAGCTGTTGGCGCTGACAGTGTACGTCGGGCCATACGCTGAATTGGTATGGGACGGGGTGACTTTCACATAGCCGGTGGAGGTCAGAGCATAGAGGATGTGGGGAGCGGCTGCATCATCGATGACCATTCTGCTGACATTTGATGTCGTGATGATGCGGTTGGCTGCGGCTACCGTACCATCATTGGCGCGGCTGCGGACCAGGGTGTTGCTGCTGATGGTCAGGACGTCGATGTCGACGCTGTTGAAGCTGACATAGAAGCGGTCAGGACCGGATGAGTACAGGATATGCGCGGGTGTGGCGTTGTTCCGGTTCTGGAACCCATAGACGTCGCTCAGCTCAAAGGAGCCGGAGAAACTGGTATTGATGAGGCGTGCGCCGCCGGTGCCACCGCTGAAGGTGATGATCAGTCGGGAACCGTCATTGTTCAGGGCCACGTCCGAGGGAGTCTGGAGCTGCGCGGTGGTCACGGTGTAGGTCCGGTCGATGCTGCCGTTCAGTGTATTGATCACATAGATGCTGTTCGTCCCGGATCCGGCGATGTAGAGCTTATGGTTCGCTGCGTCGAGGACCATGCCCTTGGGTGCACTTCCTGAGGG
>CAYOQW010000166.1:3490-3741 GCA_964406175.1 uncultured Candidatus Saccharibacteria bacterium | reverse complement strand
TCTCTTACGCTGGAAGCTTCGTACGACAAGATGAACTACAGAGGACATGTTGCAACGTTTCTACATACCGTTGCAACATGTCCTCTGTAGTTCATCTTGTCCTACGAAGCTTCCAGCGTAAGAGAATTGACGAAGGAGGATGCAACGTCCCTACGAACCTGTTTGTACTGCATCTCTATACACTCCCCTGCCTTTTGCATATACTGGTCAAGGTTTTGCTGGATCATCGTCCCTGCCGCCAGGTTCGCGGC
>CAYOQW010000166.1:0-3480 GCA_964406175.1 uncultured Candidatus Saccharibacteria bacterium | reverse complement strand
TTCGGCTCCGCTCAGGATGGCCGCTCTGTGCCCCACTGCTATTCCCCAACTATCATCTACTTACTACTTACTACTTACTACCGGCATCCTCATGTTGTACGAATTCGTCTCCGGCCGCCATCCTGCACTCAGCGTCATCAAGAACCCCCGCCGTGTCGTCACCAAGGTGTTCTTCCAGACCGATCTGGACTGGACCGACTCGCTCCGCGAGATCAAAGAGCTCTGCGATCTCAAGCATATCGAATGGAAAGAGATCAGCCGGATCACACTGGAAAAAAAATTCAGTCTGACGGACAAGAAACACCAGGGTGTGGTCATCATTTCGTCACCCTATCCCTACTACATCCTGGACGAAGTGATCGAGCAGTCGTTCAAAGCAACTGCCCCGACCTTCCTCCTCATCCTCGACCATATCCAGGACCCGCAGAATCTAGGAGCCCTCCTAAGGAGCGCTGAGCTCTCAGGCTGCCAGGGCGTGATCATACCAAAAGACCGCGCCTGCGACATCACTACCACCGTGGTCAAAACCTCGGCTGGTGCAAGCGAACTGATCCCGGTCGCCCAGGTCGCCAACGTCAACCGCACCATCGAAGCTCTGCAGAAGGAAGGCATCACGATCATCGGCCTGGAAGAGACCAAAGGCACCCAGATGATCTTTGACACCGATCTGACCGGCCCGCTCGCCCTGGTCGTCGGCAATGAGGGCGAAGGGATCAAGGAGCTGACCCGCAAGACCTGCGATTTCCTCATGGAGATCCCCATGCAAGGCAAGACCGCTTCGCTCAACGCCTCGGTCGCCGGCGGCATCGCCATGTTCGAAGTGCTCCGCCAGCGGATGAAATAACATCTGGACCTCAACCCGCGAACCCGTTAACCCGTTAACCTCTACTCTCTTCAACACTTTCCCGCTATACTGGCCTAGACCAAACCAACACCGAAAAGCCCCATGCTTTCGCTCATCATCCCCACGTACAACGAGAGTGAACACCTCGCAGCCCTCCTGCGTCAGGTGTTCGAGGTGACCGGAACGCATCACATCCATGCCGAAGTGATCGTAGTTGATGACAATTCTCCCGACGGTACTGGCGAACTCGCATATTACCTGAAGCGGTTCTTTCCGAATCTCACGACGTTCCACCGCGAGCAGCGGATGGGTAAGACCTCCGCGATCATAGAAGGCATACATCATGCCAAAGGCAATATCATCGGCGTGATGGATGCAGACCAGACCCACAACCCCGGCCTCATCCCTTCACTTATCATGCCCCTCATCTCAGGAAATATAGACATAACCGTCGCGAGTCGCTATAGTATCGGAGCGCACATAGACGGATGGGGCGTTTTTCACAGAGCAGCCCACGCTATCGCCACGAAAGCCTGCCGTCCCTTGACCCCGGTCAGAGACCCGCTATCGGGGTTTTTTTTCATGCGCAAGACCGTCATCTCCCGCTATCCGCTGTCCTGCACCTCTCATCTGCTTCTTGACCTGCTCGTGCATGCTCCGTACAATTCCGTACAGGAACTGCCCTACTCCTTTCGCAGCCGGGGCCGGACCAGCTACGGAGCCGGTGGTTTCATCAAACAGTTCATCTCGCTCTATAAAGAAAAATTGTTCCATCATTCCTGAGAGGACGTTCCCATGGAGATCGTTATCAAGCACGAGGACAAAAGCCAGGTCAAGCTCACCATCACTATCGGCGTGGAAGAGGTCACCGCGGAAAAGGCCAAGGCGTTCCAGCGTCTGCGGTCCAAGCTTCGTCTGCAGGGGTTCCGCCCCGGCAAAGTCCCGGCCCCTATGGCCCTGGCGCACATCCACGAGGCAGATATCCGTTCTGACCTGCTGGAGACCTGCGTACCTACCTGGTACCTCGCAGCTATTCGAGAACAGAAGCTTCATGTCATTTCCGACCCTAACTTTGACCTCCAGACATTCGAAGACGATAAACCCCTGACCTTCAGCGCGACCGTCGCGGTCTACCCCGACGTCAAGCTCGGCGAGTACAAGAAGATCTCAGCCAAGTTGAAAAAGGTCAGCATCAAACAGAAAGATATCGACGAAGCCATCGACTCCCTGCGTGAGCGCCAGGCCAAATACGAGACCAAAGCCGGAAAAGCCGAAAAAAACGACGTCGCCGCGATCTCCGTCCAGGCCAAGCTCGGCGATGAAGACGTCAAAGCCTTCACCCGTGAAGGTTACGAGCTGGTCATCGGCGGCGGCTATTTCGCACCTGGATTTGATGACAAGCTGATCGGCTGTGAAGCAGGTCAGGCACTTGATTTCCCTCTGACCATGCCGGCAGATTACCCGATCGAACGCTTCAAGGACAAAGTGATCGATTTCAAAGTCCAGGTCAAAGAGATCAAAAAACGCACCCTGCCGGAACTGAATGACGCTTTTGCCGAATCACTCAAAGTAGAATCGCTGCAGACCCTGAAAGACCAGTCGAAACAGTATCTGGAAGAAGCCCGGACCGAAGAGGCCCAGAAAGAATTCAGAGAAGAAGTGCTCAAGAAAGCCGCTGAATCAGCTAAATTCGACCTGCCGGAAGTTCTGGTCATCGATGAACTGGATCGCATTCAGCGCGAATTCGAATGGCGCTTGAAACAGCAGGGCTTTTCCATGGAACTGTACCTGAAGACCAAGAAGACCACGCTGGAGGACATGCAGAAAGACTGGCGTCCCCAGGCCGAGAACATCGCCCGGCTGGAAGTCTGTCTCGACGCCATCGCCCGTGAAGAAAAGATCGAAGTACAGGACGAAGAACTCGAGTCAGAGCTCTCCATGTGGCTCCAGAATTTCCGCGACAGCAAGGGCGGACTGACCGCCGAAGGACGCCGCCTCCAGGACAACCTCACCTCCCCCAACGGTCGCGTCTACCTGACCCAGCTCATCCGCCGTGAAAAGACCAAACAGTACCTCTATAAGCTCGCAGCTCGCGACGATAAGACCGACAAAGCTGAAAAAGCTGACAGAACAGAGCAGACAGCTGCCCAGCAGAGCTTTCTCGACACCGCAGCCGAGCCTGCCGTCAAATAGCCCGAAACCAAACCCCTCTCCCGTCCAAAAGCCCGCAGTCAAACCTGCGGGCTTTCTTTGTCCCCAGTACTTCTTGCAAAAAAACAGCATATTCTCTATACTGTCATAGTCTTAATTATCTCACCACCCTTTGGGGATCGTGGATCCGAGTGTCTCGCCAAAGCCTTTCGTAAGGGCGCAGGCGGATGGATGCACGAGATGAACCAAGGGGGAGGAACTAACTCAAGGAGGTTTTGCATGAGCGAAGATCAGATCAAAGAAGGAGTAGTGACCCCAGCGGCCGCCGCTCCTGTTTTAGTTGAGGAGAAGAAAGAGCCCCGGGCTCCCCTCATGGGAGAAGGGACCGAGACCGAGACCATGCTGAGACAGATGCTCAAGTATGGTGTTCATTTTGGCCATCAGACCTCGCGCTGGAATCCCAAGACCAAGCCCTACATATTCAC
>CAYOQW010000165.1:0-3750 GCA_964406175.1 uncultured Candidatus Saccharibacteria bacterium | reverse complement strand
GCGGTCTCCATCGCCACCTGGACCGACGCCTCGAACAACACCCGTCTCTACTTCCTCGACCCATCCCAGAACAGCATCTGGCGCTATCGACCTTCCGGGCTCAACTTCGCCGTGGGCGAGAGCTATTTCAAGGATGCCGCCACGCCCCCCGACCTGACCCAGGTGATCGACATCGCCGTCGACGGCAATGTCTGGCTGCTCACCAAAACCGGCGATGTGAAGAAGATCGTCCTCAATAATGAGGATACCGAATTTAAACTCAAGGGTCTGAAGGTAGCGATCTCGAACCCCACATCCCTGTTCACGGTCACTCCGGTAGGCACCTCGAGCGTCATCGGCCAGAAACTCTATGTCGCAGACGCCGGCAATGACCGCGTTCTCGTCTTCAGCAAGGAGGACGGCCACCTCACCAAGATCTATGCCGCCAATGGCGCTTTCACCAATATCCGCGACATCTTCGTGGACGAGGTGACCAATATGCTCTACGTGCTCGACGGATCAAAAGTCTATAAGGTCGAGATGTAGTTATTGCGGTAAACCATACGTAGAGACGTAGCAACTTGTCCTCCATAGTTCATTTGACGAAGGAGGATGCTACGTCTCTACCGGCAAAAAGAGACACCCATTCGGGTGTCTCTTTCAATCTAACGACCTAGCCCTGCTGTTTTTCAGCCAGGTGGAGCTCGAGAGCGTCCTTGGCGGTCTGGATCTCTTCTTTGACCCTCTGTTTTGCCTTGGTTACGTGCTCTTCAACATCTGACTTGAATCCGGGCAATTTGCTTTTGTATACTTCCAGCTCTTTGAGACGCTTGTCAGCTTCGATCTTCAGCTCATCCAGTTTCTGTTTGACCAGTTCTCTGGACTTTTCCCCATCCTGCGGTGCGAACAGCATCCCCAGGACTGCTCCGCCGACCAGACCCCAGAGAAATCCGTTCATACAGCTTTCAGTTTTGCATTTGCAGCTCATAGTTGCCTCCGTGTTAGGTAGTTGTAGGTTCTTTCTTCTTGGAGCCGCCGATCTTGGAGGCTACCGTCGCGATCTTGTCAAAAATGGTCATGAAGCCGGAAAGCTTGTCCAATGCACCGTCCACCTTGGTAACCCGGTTCTTGGCCACATCGGTCATCTCGCGGGCATCCTTCACGATATCTCTGACCTGCGTCAGGATCGGGCCGATGTACATGATGATGAACAGGAGGTTCAGGGTAAAAGCGATCAGGATACCGATCAAAATGGCTTGGGTGATGGTCATGGGTACTCCTTAGTGACTGGACGATACTAGTATAGCACAGGGTATTAAGGAGCGGAAATGACCTGCTCTTATGTCATTCTGACCTGCCCTTGGCGGGGAAGAATCTACTAGGTACCTGGACAATTCATACAGACCCTTCGGCGCGACGCTCAGGGTGACATCATATATCAAGCCCTTATGATCGCCCCACCCAGCACCGTGTCCCCCTGATAGAACACGATCGACTGACCGGGAGCCACCCCCTGGGCAGCGGTCGAGAACGAAACGTGCAGCCGGTCATCAGCTCCCTGCGCCACCGTACAGGGTAGTGCAGCGCCACGAAATCTGATCCTGGCCGCTGCCAGCAGCGGAAATCTGACCGGCTCCAGCCAGACCGCATCCTCAGTCATCAAACTAAGTCCTGCAGTCGCCTCCTGTCCGCCCAGGATGAGCGCATTGCGTTTGACCTCCTTGCGCGTGACATAGAGACGCTCGGCGGCAGCGACCTTGATGCCCTTGCGCTGTCCCTCGGTATAGAGGGCCAGTCCGCGGTGCTCGCCCAACAGATTGCCAGACGTGTCCTCGATCGGACCCGGCTCCAGCGTATCAGGTGCAAAACGTTTGATGAACGCCTCCCGGTCACCGTCCGGGATGAAGCAGATCTCCTGACTTTCTGACTTTTCGCCGGTCGGCAGGTGATACTTGTGCGCCAGCGCCCGGACTTCGTCCTTGGTTTTGAATTCCCCAAGCGGAAAAAGCACCCGGTCCAGGTGCTCCCGCGAGACGCGGTAGAGGAAGTATGACTGGTCTTTCGACTCATTGACCGACCGGCGAAGACGGGGCAGCCCCGGACTCTCGTGTTCGACCCGCGCCCAGTGACCCGTAGCCACCAGATCAAACCCGGTAGCGAGAGCGCGGTCGATGAGCCAGCCCATCTTGATCTTCTGATTGCAGACGATGCAGGGGTTCGGCGTCCGGCCAGCTCGCAGTTCTGCGATATAGGACTTCACGACCTCGTGGTAGAACATGTCCTCCGCGTCCCAGACCTGGAACGGGATGCCCAGCACATCGCAGACCCGTTTGGCATCGCCCTGGCTGGTCAGCGAGCAGCAGACGTTCTGTTCCTCCTCCGTGGCGCCCGAGGACCAGAATTTCAGGTGGACACCGACCACATGAAAGCCAGCTTCCACGAGCAAAGCTGCCGCCACGGAGCTGTCCACTCCCCCGCTCATGGCCACGAGAACTTTGTTCCCTCTGATTTCTGCTTTACTCATGTCGTGTCTTTAGGTAAACTGTCAGCATCAGGAATCAAAAAATTAGTTTTTCTCCTGAGTCAAAAGGATACCAGATGGACGCTGCAGACATCAAATATTATTACAATGCGTTTTTTGCACAGCAGTGTTCATCCTGCCCGAATAAGCCGTCTGGAAGCAACATTTGCACAAAGTACTCATTGCTCGCCGATGAAATGTATAGTGTGATGAAAAGCGACAAGGATGCTCCGCAGATGACACGCAGCGGCGGGAACTTCTACGAGACTGTCTGCTACTACCAAAAAGTTTACTCGAAGTTCAGCAAAGGCTGCCCGCTAAAGATCAAGTCAATGGTCGACATAGTGAAGCAAGACAATATCAAGAAGTATCAGGATAAAGAACCGGCAGCATCAACAATCCCTTCAACGCCTTCAATACCCGGCTCCCCTCCTCCATTCGACAAATCCTGGCGGAATTAATATCAGGGCCCATAGCTCAGGGGTTAGAGCGCCCGGCTCATAACCGGTTGGTCGCAGGTTCAAAACCTGCTGGGCCCACCATCCTTCGCCCTTCGGAAGCCTTCGGGCTACGGATGGCAAGCCATTGTTTTCTAGAAATACTTGACCCGCCAGGCAGCATGCAATTTCAGCGACGGCGGGCACGATCGTCTTTCCCTGCTTCGGCTGGCAGGCCACCGTTCCTCAGCCAAAAACGCCTTCTGCCTTCGTCTGTGAGCACCAATTCGTCTGTGTAGGCTTTTCGGCCTGTGGTGTTTTAATGCGTACCAATGCTCTCTGACGTAGTGCGTTTGATCATGTGACTCGTTGATACGTTGGGCCTTTGCTTCGTTGATTCGTTGATCTATTGACCCCTTGATTATTTGATTCTTTGATTATTTGTCACGAAAAGCATGGACTATCGCGGCCGCGGTAATGGTTTCCTGTCACTCTCCAACTCCAAGATCCTGCTGGTCATGGGGACGGTGATCACGGTGTTCATGAGCATCAATCTGATCAAGGCCATCAGCGAGAACCGCAAGGTGCAGGACCGCATCAACAAACTCCAGAACGACCTGACCGCACTGGACGAACAGAACCGCTCACTCACCGATACCTTTGATTTCGTCCAGACCGATCTGTTCATCGAACAGGAATGCCGGGACAAACTGAATTGCAAAAAAGCCGGAGAAACGGTAGTATCACTTCCGCCGGAAAAGGTAACGGTCAACGAAGACCTGAAAACTCAGCAGGAATCCTTGATAAAAAAGC
>CAYOQW010000164.1:0-3779 GCA_964406175.1 uncultured Candidatus Saccharibacteria bacterium | reverse complement strand
CTCTGTCAGCTTCTCGGTGATCCTCGGTATCATCAGCGGTCTCATCCCCGCCATCCATGCAGCCAAAATGAATCCAGTGGAGGCACTTCGCTATGAGTAAGCAACCTGTCAAAACAATAAATAATAATGACGTGATCATCACGACCAGGGATCTGAAGAAGCGGTACAAGATGGGGAAAAGCAATTTCGTCGATGCGCTCAAGGGTGTCTCCGTTGAGATCAAGGCCGGCGAAATGGTCGCCATCATGGGACCGTCCGGCTCCGGTAAATCGACACTCATGCACCTCATCGGCTGTCTGGATACGACCGACAGCGGAGAGATCATCCTGGCAGGTGAAAAAGTCAGCGGCATGTCCAGCCAGGACCTGACCCGGGTCCGCTCGCGCGAGATCGGATTCATCTTTCAGCACTACAATCTGATCACCACCCTGAATGCCATTGAAAACGTGGCGCTCGCCGCCGATTACGCAGGCAAGACGCATGGCGAAGCACTCAAGCTTGCTCAAGTGGCATTGGAAAAAGTTGGCCTCGGTGACCGCACCGGTCATCTGCCCACCGAGCTGTCCGGCGGCCAGCAGCAGCGCGTCGCCATCGCCCGCGCCCTGGTCAATCAGCCCCAGGTCATCCTGGGTGACGAGCCGACCGGCAATCTCGATACGGCCTCCTCAGACGAAGTCATCAAAATGATCCAGGAGGTCAACCGTACCACCGGCACGACCTTCGTTATCGTGACCCACAACCCCGAGATAGCCAAGCTGTGCCACCGGACGATCAACATGAGAGATGGATTGGTAGTATAGAAACCACCCTCTCCCCTTCGACAAGCTCAGGGTAACACCTGCCTCCCCCGTCGAGGGGGAGGAGTAATTCTCGACTCTGCTCCCCGCCCCTTGCGGGAGGGGAAGGGGGAGGGGGTTCATCCCCGGTCGAAACATCTCCCTCCTATTCCCCCGAGACGCCCGTCCCCGACGCGGCGTCTGTTTTGTAACCCGTCGCTGTGACTACGACCTCCCACTGCCCGGGCTCAAGGACCAGATATCGAATAGCAGGTGTCACCCTGCCCCGGCTGACACCAGGCAGATCCGGCCCCGGCAGGTCCTGCCACGTGAACACCGTTCCGTTGATGCTGACCTGCGGTTCATCCTCGCCCCAGGGTATCGCTACTTCAGCGAGAGTCCCGATCGGTGAAGCCAGAGATAACGCCGTTACTGAGCCCTTTCGCTCTACGCTGGCGCTGATGGTCCCTTGTGGGACCGGCACGTCCGCCTGCACAGACGTAAGCACGGAGATCTGTGGTTCAAAACTGAAACGGGTCCAGCCTGGTTCCAGCGGCCGGAGGCCCATCCCATACGCGGACAGCACATAGAGCGGTCCCCCGCTCCAGCCATGGTCCACGGTCGTCGAGGAATTCATCGTACGGCCCGGCACCGGTTCCAGATACCAGTCCTCCCAGAGGGTCGACCCAGGCGCCTGGACCATCCCGGCATACCGTTCCTTCATCCGAGCTTCTGCTCCAGCTGCGTCACCCAACTGATACATAGCTTCGAGCACATACAGCTCCATGTAGGGGCTGGCGTTCTGTTCGCGGCGAAGGATCTGGGCAACTGCTGCCTGATGTCCGACCGGGACCAGCCCGGCGATTATAGCCAGAGCGTTACCGCGCTCGTCAAAGACTTGAGTTCCCCGGAAGACCGGGGAGCGGTAGGCCTTTCCTTCCTCGTCCCAGAATCGTTCGAAATTATCAGCAATGGAGTTCTGCCTTCGGATAAGTTCACTCGTATCGATATCCCCGGCGATGGACGCCATATGGATCAAGGAATCCAGGGCCAGCGAATACCAGCTATTGGTGAGCAATTCCGCATCGACGCTGTCGCCCCAGTCAAACCAGTCCCAATCTCCGATCTCCCGGGCAACCAAGCCGTCCTCCTGTATCTTCCAGGACAGTACGTAGTTCTTCAGCGCCCTGTAGACAGAACGGATAATCTCCGGCTGGCCTGTATACATATATTGGTTCCGCCAAAGCCCTGCTATCGCAGCCAGGTTCTGCATGGGCAGTTCCAGCGGCACTTCCGAAGGCTGGATCGTAAGCAGCGAACCATCTTTGAGATCTGGCCGCAGCCCGAAACGGGCATAGGTCTGTTCGACAAGAGACCACCAGCTGCTGTCGAACACGTAGACGCCGATGAACGCATCATTCACCGCATCCCCGATCCAGGGGCCGCGTTCGCGGTCCGGACAGTCCATGATATCTTCCCGCAGATTGACCGCCACGCCCCGGGCCGCCTTTTGCCAGAGCGTATTGAAGAAAGCATCATTGCTGACAAACGAACCGGTCTGTACGGCCGGATACCTGCTTTCCCGATACCCGAGCGAAATGATCTCAACGTTTGAAGGTATGTAATACCAGATCTCCTCGCCCGCCATCCAGCCCAGGGATTCAAACTCCTGTTCCCCGCCGGTCGTGACATAGGTAGTCTGCATGGCTGACCATTCGCCAACCTGGGCATGTGTGCTGTCCGCCGTGATCGTGATGGTCTCGCCGGCCGGCGCCCGCACTCTGAAAAACGGGGTCACCTGCATGGCATACGGCAACGCGGCCTTGATCGGTGTATCTCCGCCCTGCCCCTGAGCGGGCATGACGGACTCATTCTCATAGTTCCGCAAACTACTGAACCGCAGCAGGGGTATCGGACGCTCCTGGAACCCGCCCCAGGGAGCAGAGTCTTCTGGTCCCTTGACCGTCGCTGACGGCCAGAGAGAGTCATCAAACCTGGCGCCCTGCCAGCCAGCGAACGGTTCGCCGGTCCGGGCAGAATAGGAAATATCCCACTGAGGGAACAATCGCAGACCAGGCTGCACACCACGGTCGTACCCGGGATGTTCAGACACCTTCCAGGAAGCATCACTGACCAGTACTGCCGAGGCAAGCTCCTCAGCGCCCGTCATCTGCGCATCAAAGAACAGCCCGCCCTGCCCGCTGTCCACATGTCCGTTGGCGGTCCGGCCCCAGTACCAGACGAGGATAGCGACTGTATTCTGGCCTTCACGCAGATACTTCTCTAGATCAACCGTATCATAGTATGTCCCCTGACCAACCGGCCCACGGGGCATACTGCCGTCGAAGACGACCAGCCGTCCGTTGACCCAGAGCCAGTACTTGCTGTCGGCCGCGATGCGCGCCACCGCCTGCTCCGGGGCAAAAGGGAGGTCGAACGTTTTGCGAAAGCTGACCCAGCTGTTGACCGGACCAGCCTGGTCCAGCCAGATCCACTGAGCAGCAGGGGTCTCGTTATCGACTCGTTCCTCAGTCTCCGGTATCCGGCCAGCCCAAAGCGCACCTCCCATGCTGACGGAGATGACGAAACAGATGACCAGTACCCACCGCAACCGCTGAAGCATAGTGCCCTGTCAGAACATGAATAATCCAGACGCGAGTGTTCGCAGGTATCCTACCATACGCAGAGTTACAGCGACCACTCCTGCGACGAGACTCGGAATGGTCACCTGTACTGGTTACTGTTATTCACTGTCAAAGTATGCTGAAGTATCATTAGAATGCTTCATACTGCATACAGGAGCCCCCGATGCCTGAGATCCTCAGTCCAGAACAGACCGCTTCCTATCTCCAGCTCAATATCCGCTCGGCGTACCAGGCGCTCAACAACGGCGGCATCCCGGGCCGGCGGATCGGCAACCGCTGGCGGATCTCCCGACGCATCCTCGATGTGGCAGGTACCCCGTAAACTAGACACGTAGTCCAAAGGTATGGTAGGGAAAGG
>CAYOQW010000163.1:0-3781 GCA_964406175.1 uncultured Candidatus Saccharibacteria bacterium | reverse complement strand
TTCTTCCCCTGTTCTGCGAGGTTTTTTTCCAGCCAGCTGAGCGGCAGATTGAGGGTGGAGCTCTGACCGTGCAGCCGCCGGACGAATTCAGCGACAAATGAGCTCGAGATCGGCAGATCGGCTTTGGCCATCGCCGCAATTTCCAGGACCATGTCATTGGCGTCTTTTGCTGAGACCTTCAGGATCCTATTCGCCCAGTGATCGGCGATGTTCCGGTCTATCTGAGCGAGCATCATCCGGGAGGACACGCGTCTGAGGTTTTCGATCAGGGCGAGACGCAGCATGATCGGGATGGCCCACAGCTCACCCAGTTTCAGCGGTTTTATCGTCTGATACGCTGCCACGAATCCGGTCAGTCCCTTGATGTCCAGACGGCCGTCACCATGGGAAACGATCTCCATGGCAATGTCGTAGACGCGGGGATGACCAGCGAGGGGACCACTCTTGAGACTAGGGAGCTCACGGCTGTAGCCTTTTGGCAGATGCTTCTGGGCAAGCCGGATCTGTTCTTCGATCAGGTAATAGTTATCGAGCAGCCATTCACCTGCGGGTGATATGTCCCTTTTTGCTTTGCCGGCGTCATCGAGCAGCTTGTAGGTCTGCAAAAGGACAGCTTCGTCCGCGGTCAGGCGTGATAGCAGTTTTTCCTGGCCTTTGGCAAAGATCACGATATGCTTCTCGGCCAGGAACTTCGCATGCAACTCAAATTGTTCTGTGCTGAAAAGCTCAGCTCTGAGCGGCTGTTCCTCGGTGATCTTTTGTGACGAGGTGATGCGCTGCAAGCGATCGTTGGCATCATGCAAAGTACTTTTGAGAAATTGCGGAAGCACAGTATTCTCCTTTTACAGCGGCCATGTGTGAGCTTGTTGGTTTTTATGCCGGGACCATTTGGTTTATTGTATCTGATTGCAGACGTTAGGCCTAATGCCACATCAGTTGCCGTTGAAAAAAATGCGGACGAGCGGTAATTGATTATCTCCATTGAACACGGTAGTATGGCCGTTGTCAGTCACTTTTTAACTTGTATCCAGGAGTCGCTCACGTGAAGAAAATGACTTTTGCCGTGCCGGTGCTGCTCTGTTCTGCTTTGCTGCTCACCGCTTGCGGTGGGACCACGACTGATACGAATGATGACACTGGCGGAACCTCGCCGACCACTGAAGGCACGACGCCTACGACCGGGACAGACAAGACCGGGACCGATAGCACCGTGGCCACGACTGAGATCAAGACCATCAGCGATTTCGTCGATGCCTGGGACGAGCTCTACAATGCCAATGAGCAGGTGATCAATGAGTATGAAGGCATGCCCATCATGGAGCTGGTGACCCCGGCTCTTGGCTTCATCTCCGGCGTGCAGTATGACCTCCTGAATATGGAGAATGAGGACGGCAGATTCACGGGCAAGCTCATGCTCGCCGGGTATCAGGGTTTCGTGGAAAAACGCGGCACCAAGATGACCTTTGGATACGATGATCTGCGAGAAAAAGACGGCTGGTCTGACAGCCAGAAGGCCGGCGACCGGCTGGTTGAGAATGGTTCGTTCGACCTGGCCAAGCTCGACTACATCGTTGAGGACTATACCGAACGCGAAGGCGTGAAGCTCGAGCGTAATTATTATGAGTTCAAGAAACTGAGCGACGGCAGCATCATTTGTCTGTCCCTGAGCGGCCAGAGCATGAATTCATCCGGCAACGGCGTGCTCACCAATGATGCGATCTATCTGCACAATGGTGTCGGTCAGTACGATTTTGTGGTCGCGAATGCGTTCGTCGGACCTGAGTTCACCTCTGTCAACTTTGCCACAAGTGACATGACCAAAGCCCAGGCCATCGCAGCGTTCAAGGCAGCCGGCTATACCATCACCACCAGCGGTGGTATCAAGAATGGTAAGCTGGTCCTGGATCCGTCCTAATTGATCGCTAACTGAACGTATTTCAAAAGCCCTGCAGTGATCACTACTGCAGGGCTTTTTGTTGGGGGACAAGTGATTCTTGCGGTCAGACCTTGAGGTATAGGTCGGAATATGATGTACTATCCCGCGATCGCCTACCATTACTATTGAGCGTGTTATGAAAAATGATCTTGTCGACCGTCTGAAAAAGATCCAGTCCGATGCTGCCAAGAACTACAAGAACATACCGACGCTCACCCAGCTGGCCGCGGATGCGCGAAAAGCGTTCAACGATACGATCGACCAGCTCATGGCCAAGAACGGCCTGGTCAAGAAGATCGGGGTGCCCCGGCAGTTCATCAAGCTATGGAGTCGTCACGGCCGCCGGGTCCAGATTCCGGTCAGCTGGAGATATCTCCTGAGTGCTCCTTTCATCTACGGGATGATCATCCCGGCGGTCATCTGGCATATCGGTCTGGAGATCTACCATCAGATCTGTTTCCGGCTCTACGGCATCCCACGGGTCCAGGCCCGGGAATACTTCGTGTACGACCGGCAGCTCCTGTCCTGGCTGAACCCCTGGGAAAAGGTGCATTGCTACTACTGCAGCTATGTCAACAATCTCGTCCGCTACAGCTCCGAGATCGCAGGCCGCACCGAGCGGTTCTGGTGTCCGATCAAGTACTACCGCCGGCTCGAAAATGCTCACTCGCAGTATGACAAGTTCGTCGACAGCGGCGACCAGAAGGCTATGCGTCAGCAGTGGGAAGAACTGCGAGATTTTTCGGACTTGAAATAATCGTGGCTGATGGCTTGATCTAGCCATTGGCAGGGATGACTGCAGCAGTTATATCCAGCTGCTGCTCGATTTCCTTTACATGTTCCGGCCAGAGCTTCATGAGCACGGCTTGAGAGGCGACATAGCCGTTCAGCTCAAATGAGAGATTACGCTTCGGGATCCAGCAGTCTGCTGGGAGCCACCTCACGGTACGTTCGAGAGGTGGCTTTTTGGTGGCGTCGAAGCGGACATCAGATTCTATGACACCAGGGATGAACCGGTCCGATGCTGCATGGTACATGATCAGCAGGTCTCCGACCTGGAGGCCGTTCATGAAAGTGTCGGTCTGCCCGACGAGTGAGTTTACCTGGCCGGCTCTGGCGTGCGGCTCGTCCATTTCCAGCAGAATCTGTATTTCTCGCCTGGTCATCTGCGGCGTGAAGCCGTTCTGCGGGAAGTCTATGCCGGCACGAGTGTCATGTAGAAAGTCTTTTTGATAGTGGTTCTGTTTGCCGGCGATGATGCGATAGATGTTCCGAGCTGGCATGGGAGTCCTCAAAATGATGGTGCTGCGACCCGGTATGTACACATAGTACTTGTATTGTTATACTTTTTCTATCATTATGGACTTGGTGACGTGATCAATTATTATTGATGGAGTTGTATTCTATGGAATTCTTCACCTCTGGCACAGCAGACCAGTTCGACCTGGTCAGGAATCTGCATTATGGCTTGACCGCATACTCTGGTCTCATCGCCGTGGGCTGCCTGCTGTATTTCGGGTATGCGTATTCGTCCAAAAAAGCTGATCAGAAAAAAGCCGCAACCCTCAAACAGGGCATGTATTATTCTATCCTCGGAATATTCCTGGCGGTGACCAGTTTTCTTCTGATGAGCATCATTTTCAAGAGTTTTGACGGGGTTGCGGATACAACTGATCTGTTCGATCTGCTGATGGACCTGCATTATGGCATGACCGCGTATGCCGGGGTGATCTGCGGGCTGTTCCTGCTGTACTCCGGATACCGGTATGTCACTGCCGGCAGCGATGCCGGTCAGAAGGCCCGCGCCAGAAATGGCGTGTTCTACTCATTCATCGCCCTTTCGAT
>CAYOQW010000162.1:0-3788 GCA_964406175.1 uncultured Candidatus Saccharibacteria bacterium | reverse complement strand
CAGGCAGACCGCGTCCACCTGCCGGGTCATAGAGCTCCCGATGGCATTGATGACGCCGATCGTCCTCATCGGATGCGACTTGCGGGCCAGCTCGATGCTCGCCAGGGTGTCTGCGGTCTCACCAGACTGACTCAAAGCAATCACGAGCGTCGAGCCGTCGATGATCGGCTCATGATATCGGAACTCAGAACCGACCTGAACCTCGGTCGTGATATGGGTCCACTTTTCGAACAGATACTTGCCGTACAGACAGGCATAGGCAGCAGAACCGCAGCCGAGCAGGGTGATCTTGTTGATCGCTGGGAGGTCCAAACCAGCGAGTCCCAACGGTTTCGGGTCGATCTGTCCCTTTCTGACCTTGTTCCGGAGCACGTCACGCAGGACATCAGGGGTCTCGTGGATCTCCTTGATGAGAAAGTGCGGGTAGCCGCCCTTCTCAGCTTGTGCGATATCCCAGGTGATGGTCCGGGTCGTCACACCCTGCTCTTTGCCCTGCAGATTGAACAGTTTGACCGACGACCTGGTGATCTCAGCTACCTGACCATTCTCGAGGTCGCAGACGGTCTTGGTATAGTCCAGAAATGCAGGAATATCTGAAGCGACAAGATTCTCACCTTTACCCAGTCCCAGTATGAGCGGATTGTGCATCCGGGCGGCTACGATGGTATCTGACCGGTCACGGTGCAGGACGACGATCGCGTAACCGCCTTCTACCTGAGCAAGTGCACGCCTGACGGCTTCTGTCAGCGGGTTTTCTGACGACTGGGAAGACAGGGTATCGAACTCCTGCTCGATGAGATGTGCCAACACTTCCGTATCGGTTTCTGACTCGAACTTGTGGCCTTTGGCGAGCAGGTCTTCCTTCAATTCCTGATAATTCTCGATGATCCCGTTGTGGATCACCACCAGATCACGACGGCAGGACGTATGCGGATGAGCGTTCAGGTCGGTCACTCCCCCATGGGTAGCCCACCTCGTGTGTCCAATGCCGATAGTACCCGGGATGATCTGATCCGTGATCTTCTTTGCCAGATTTTCCAGCTTGCCGGTCGTCTTTTCTATCGTGATACCGCGATCAGAGATCACTGCGATACCAGCCGAATCGTACCCGCGATACTCCAGCTTGGACAGACCTTTCATCAGGATAGGGACGACCTGCTTTTCACCGATATACCCAATGATACCGCACATAGGGGTTCCTTTGGTTACATACGAAATTCTAGCCGCAAAACGGCTGAGGTAGTTCCTTTCCTTGCCACACTGCTTTGTCCCTGGATGGTTTTGACAGCTGGCTTTCGATGGGAAAGCGCACCGGAAGGTTTCCGCAGATACTCCCCGCCGTAGCTCTGCATCAGAGCGAAGGCGGGGGCCCGATCCCCTGTAGCACATGCTTCAGGGCCTTCTCCTCGTATCCGCCGTAGCTCTGCATCAGAGCGAAGGCGGGCCACACGCTTGGACTGAAAACTCTATTAATAAATTAACCCTGATCGACAGGTGCTATTCTAGTTACCTTTGTTCAGCTGTGCAAGAGCTGCCGTGGCCTCCGTAAAAGAAGAAATGACTATGTCAGCACTAGCGACCTGATCAGCTGATGAACGGGCAATATAGCCTATGCAGGACATACCAGCTGCTTTGGCGGCGGTCACTCCAGGGATAGAGTCTTCGATCACGACGCAATCCTGCACTGCTACACCCAGCTTCTGAGCAGTTTGAATATAGATCTCGGGTGAGGGTTTACCCGATCCTTTCAGATCATCAGCGCCTACCACGACCTCGAAATAGTGCGCAAGTGAGAACCGTCTCAGCGGAACATCTATCCAGGCGTGCACCGAGTTGGACGCAAGCGCTATCCGGTGTGTGCCCTGGATCTGATCAAGGAACTCGATCAAGTGTTCACTGAGTTCAACTTCTTCACTATACAACTTGAGCGACCCGGCATCGTACATCTCCAGAAAAGCGGTCTGGTCCATAGTGAGCCCCTGTTCCCGGGTAAGGATCCCATACTCGTCCAGGATGCTGTTACCCCGGATCCGCTCGGACAATTCCAGTATCTCCAGCTCGCTCAGGTGCGGAAAAAGACGCCTGTACATATCCTGCACCAGCGGCATCCATCTGGACTGAGAGTCAATGATAACTCCATCCATGTCAAAGATGACCGCCTTGATCTGGGGCATGGTTCATCTCTCCATTGCAATGTTCAGGATCGCCCACGCAGCCCCGTCGTTATCAGCATCAGCGACAATGTGCGTGGCCAGGTCCTTCAAAGCCTGCGTGGCATTCCCCATGGCGACGCGGGTGTCGGCGGCTTCGAAGAGGGATTCATCGTTGTTGGCATCCCCTATCGCCATGGTCTCAGCTTTGCTCACTCCAAGTTCCCTGGCGACCATGGCGGCGGCGAGTCCCTTATTCACCGATGGATGAGTGATATTGAAGAACGTGATGTGGTGATGGTCTTTGTTGGGGCCCTTGGCCGGGCTGAACCGCAGGATATCGGTATGAGTTCTGGCGAAATCTTCGATGACTTTTTTCTTTTCCGGCAGATCGCAGATGATGACCGCTTTGATCCAGACATGTTCCACTTCCTCGAACAAAACTGAGAAGTCGCAAAAACGTGGTTCGAACGTCCGTTTGACCGGATACACCTGCAACGTCTTGCCATGCATGGTGATCAGTTCGTGCTGATGCTCGACGAAATAGCCTGTGCGGTCATAGAGCTCGACGACGAGCTGATGCTCCTGACAAAACGTCGCCAGCTCCTGCATGGCACTGGATGGTATCGTCTGTTCATAGATGACTTCACCGGTCCGAGGCCACATGACGATAGCTCCGTCAGAAAAGACGCACGGTGCATTGATAGACAAGCTTTCAGCCACAAGCCTGCCGCCACCAGCAAATCGACCAGTGCATAGCGAAAAGCTTCCGCCCTGGTCCTCAAAAGCTCTGATCGCATCACGGACGGGCTGCGTCAGAGCCAGGGAAGAACCTATCAGAGTGCCGTCGATGTCAGAAACGATGAGTTTGATCATACTGAGACTTCCCGAGAAAAAAATTGCCAGCGTTTGAAGGCTGGCAATTCATGAAACAATTCGTACTTTTTTACTTAAGCAGTACCCGAAGGTGTTGACTCCTGTGCCACTGGGGCAGTCTTCTTCCTGATCGCCTTCTTCTTGATGACTTTCTTCGGTAGTGTTTTTTTGGATCGACGGGCTGTGGGCTTGGTTACTTTGATCACCCTGGCCTCGGTATCGCTTGTCTCTGCATCTGGTGATATCGTCGTGCGTTTACCGGTGATCTCTGCTCTGCCACCCTTCACCGGCATACTTGCGACGATGGCTGTATCGGTACCCGTATACTGAATATCGAGCTGGAGATTGTTCTCCTCGATGTCGACATACTGGGAAATGGTTTTCAGAATATCCCGTTTTATGCCTTCCAGGGCTTCAGGCGTGATCTTGACCCGGTCTTTTCGGAGGACTAGTTTCAACCGGTCGTGCGCGGTATCCGCGTCGTCCGAGCCTTTTTTGAAAATATTGATCATGAATTCCCAAATACTCGGCATGCGAGCTCCTTTTGCTATATGACCCGTTTGTTCAATGTTTTTTTGACGCCATGCCAGATACCTTTGAGGCCCGTAGGTTTGATCTTCAGGTCCATGAGAGGAACTTCTTCACCCATGATCCGAAGTGCAATATTCTGATAGGCCTGGCCGGCACGGGATTTCTTGTCGAGCACCGCCGGATCACCGCGATTGCTCGTGGTGATGACTTTTTCATCATCCGGGATGATGC
>CAYOQW010000161.1:0-3801 GCA_964406175.1 uncultured Candidatus Saccharibacteria bacterium | reverse complement strand
CTCTGATGGACGGGTGCGTTTGTACTTCAGTGCCGGCCGAGACCTCATGAGCGCGGTCACACCTGACGTCCCCCACGCGCCCTATACCGATATTTCATTCGTACTGGAAGAAGGCAGCCGGATCCCTGATGGCTATGGTCATCCCCGTGTCGTGCTGTTACCTGATGGCTCGTATCGTATGTATGCCCGCGGCAGCGACCAGACGAGCATCAGATCTTTTGTCTCTTCTGACGCGTTCAACTTCACAGAAGAAGAGGGCATTCGCCTCAGTGCTTCTGATCTCGGCATGGACTATATTTCAGGCCCTGGCGTCGTGAAGGTCGGGTCTGCCTGGAAAATGTATGTCTCCAATGTGTTCCCTCCAGGCTTCGATCCATCGGCGATCGATTCCCGTCCGCCGATCATCATTAAAAGTGCTACTTCGACCGATATGTTGAACTGGTCAGTGGATGACGGTATCCGTTTCGGGCTGGGTGCCGCAACGGCAGGGTTCACCCCGGACGATCGCGGCCGGACCATGAGCACCGAGCATGCTTCGGCAGTGCTGGTAGACGGCAAGGTGTTCGTGGCTTTCCGCGGGACCAATGCGGTCTGTGGTGCGAGGTCGACTGACGCCGGAGTCTCGTTCGACCATCCCATCCTTCTGTCCGAAGAGCAGGTCGACGGTGATCAGTTTTCCGGCGGCGACCCTGACCTCCTGGAGCTTGCCGAGGGCGTCTATCTCCTGACCGGCAGCGCTGGCGGACCGACCCCGGATTCCCGCATCAAGATGGGGATACTCAGAAGCAACTAATTTTCAATTTTCAGTCATGCAAAAAGACCATCCATTATTACAGGATGATCTTTTTGTTGGTTTGCTATCTGATCTCTACCGAACCCATGTCTGACGTGATCATGATCTGCGGACGGGCGCCGCCAGCGACCGGGCGATAGCGCTGATCGGCATTACCCATCCGATGTGAGGTGTCGAAAATGGGATTCAGCCCTGGAGGCAGGTCCAGGTTCACACTGCCCATATTGGACTCGAATTCGTACGTTTCGTTGTCATACATCCTGAGGAACGAGGCATTGATCGAGCCCATGGAATTCGAGACGGTCAACGCCCCGAGATGATCATTGATGACTATCGAGCCCATGTCATTGGTGACCTCGCCAGCAAAGGAGCAGGTGTCGATCTCGATGCTTCCCAGGTTGGCGGTGATGGCGGTTTGGCTTGTCACGACCTGTTCGAGGCGGATCGCACCGAGCTCATTGGATACGGTGAACGAGGTCGCGGGGGCAGGAAGGGTGGCATCATCGAAGATCCGTTCCGGCATGGTCGCGGAAAGCGGTGCATGCAGGACGATCGGCGGTGCGAACGCAGATATCTCGATCAGCCCCAGGCTGTTCTTGAAGCTTGCATCCGCAGCCCAGCTGTCTCGTATCTCAAGTGAGCCGACACTATTGTCCACGAGCATTTTTTCAGCGGAAATATCTTCGATGATCGTGCGGCCGATAGGATTGTGCAGCTGAAGTGAGGTTGTCTTGGGTACGAGCAGGCGATATTCCACCGCAGCGTTGTGATTGACCCAGCGATCGCCGATCCAGGTGTTGAGTGAGAGAGTGTCGCCGCTGATGGCCCAGGTGCTGTCGATCTTTTCGGCATTGTGCTGGGCATTGTCGGTAGAATACCCTCGTGCTTTCCGGGTGACCGTCAGCGTGACGTCCTGGACCGTATCACTGCCGACGACGGTGATGTCTGATGCGATGATCTCGCTTTCGATCACGATGTTGAGAGTACTGGCCGCAGGAAAGGTGGTGCTTTCCGAGATCGAGCCGCGGTTCACATTATTGGCTCCGGTGTAGACGGCGGAGATCAGTGCGATACAGATCGCGATGAGGGCGGCGCTGCCGAGATATTTCAGGGAATTCCCCCGGAGCATGGAACGCTTGTAATGGATGCGGGTGACGATGTTCATGAACAGGAGCAGCAGAGCGAGGAAGATGCAGCCGAGGCTCAGAGAGACGACCGGGAGCAGATAGCCCAGGATCGCGATGGTGTTGAATCCGAGGAAATTGGAGGGCTGGAACAGCCAGACCAGGGGGATCACGAAGAACGCGAGAGTGAGAACAAACAGAACCAGGAAGACCGGCAGGTAAAAACACAGCGTGATGAATATGATCAGCAGTTTCCAGCATATTCTGCCCAGGAGCCGTATCCAGCGTGGTCGTGATGGATCTCCCTGCGCAGCAGCAGCGGCGACCGCGTTTTCGCCTTCGGTTTCATCCGGGATCACGATCCAGAGGATGGGATAGATGACCGCGGAGATCCCGGTCAGTACCAGCCCGATCATGATGACCCGGACGATGACCACGTCGATGCGGAAATAATTGGCGATCCCCATGGCGACACCGCCGAGGATCCGGCCTTCCCGCGCACGGCGCAGGCGACGGGGAGGTGTGCTGCCTTTGATCCCTTCCGGGGTCTGGGTAGATTCTAGATACTCCTCCGGCTCCCCCAGGGCAGAGAGCACTTCCATAACGATTTGGGCATCGAGTGTGTCCTTCTTGGACCTGGTCTTCTTCAGTTTGGCTTCCAGTGCGTTGTACAGGTGTTCCTGGATGTCGCGGACGAGCTCTTCCTGGTCGTCCTTTTTCAGTCCTGCGGTTTTGCTCTGCAGACGAGCGAGATAGTCGGTCAGCACCTTACGCGCTTCGCGGGTCAGGCTCATTTCGGCAAAAGCGGCATTGAAATCGGTCGTGGTCATCGGTAGGGGTCCTGTTTAGGATTGAAATAGTATGTTCATGCTGGTCTGGATCTTCTGCCATTCCTGGATCTGAGTGTCCAGGTACAGTTTTCCCCTGTCGGTGATCTCATAGTATTTGCGGGGCGGTCCTTTCTGGGATTCTTCCCAGGTGTAGCTCACCAGTTCATCTTTTCTGAGCCGGGTCAGGAGCGGATAGAGCGTTCCCTGGACCACGGGCAGGCCGGCTTTGTCCAGCTGGGTGATGATGTCATAGCCATAGAGCGGCTTTATGGCGATGAGTTTGAGCACGGCCAGTTCCAGGAGGCCTTTTTTGAACTGGGTGGTTTCGTCAGGATTGGTCATGAATACCTCACGGTTAGATCGAGTTGGACAGAAATTCAGCCGATACGGACGGTGCAGAGCAGAAGCAGGGTGCCGACGAGGATGTGCCCGGCCATGACGGAGACAAGGTCCCGGTAGCGGAGAAAATTCCGGGCGAACAGGACACCCATGAAGAACGTACCGATAGACATGATGAGACTGCCAAAGGGCCAGTGAATGAAGCTAAATATGAGAGCCGAAGCCAAAATGATGAGGGTGGGGTCTTTCGTGAACTGCTTCAGACGGGAGAGCACGTAGCCTCGGAAGGCCAGTTCCTGCAGAAATACGGAAATGGTGGAGTAGGCTGCGAGCCGTACGAATACCGCAGACCAGTTCGTATAGGAGATCCCGAGGTGGAACCAGGAAGGGACTAGAAATCTGGCCAGGACCAGCAAGATCGAGAGGATCGCAGCCGGAGCAGCCATGGCTTTCAGGGCAGCCCGGGTGTTCGTGGTCGTCAGTCCAAGTTCCTGCCGGGTCAGGCCGCTTTGTTTACAGACGAACCAGAGATAGAGGATGGCAGCCGCGAACATGACCAGCCGGACCTCGTAATGCTGAAAGGAGAATACGGGAGTGTTGTACAGGCTGGCCAAGGCTGCCAGCAGACAGAGGTCGATCAGGAAGTAGAAGCGGTGAGAGAAAACAGTATGCATGGGGCAGAGATAATAAAGTATAACCATGTACTATGTTATAC
>CAYOQW010000160.1:0-3813 GCA_964406175.1 uncultured Candidatus Saccharibacteria bacterium | reverse complement strand
GTTCAGCGGCGACTCGACCAGCCGTTTCGTGAACGGTGCCCTCGGTACGGTGAGCAAACTGCGGGAACGTGATTCCAAGGCAGAGACCGTCTTCATCGCCGGCGAATTTCAGCCGCTTCACCGCGGCCACATCCAGCTGCTGAAACATATCGCTGCGCGTTTCCCGCACATCGTCATCGGCATCTGCGGCGCCGACGAACAACCATCCGCTGATCGTCCCCTCACGGCAGCCGAACGCCAGACCTTGATCGAAGATGTGCTCTCGACCACATCATGGTCACTGATCGAAGGGGACGAGGATTCTATCGCCCATCCGCGGTTCACCTATCTGCACCTGAAGGATCTGAAGGACGATCAGGCCTGGCTGGAACAGATCATCGACGCCAGCCCCGATATCACGGCGGTCTACACCACGAACCAAAGCATTGCTGACGTTTTTGCCAAAGCGAAATTTCCGGTCTTTTCGCACCAGATGTACAAACCCGCCGAATACCAGTGCCGTGAGATACGCCGACGCATCAGGAAAAAAGAAGAATGGGACCGCCTGGTCCCGACCAAAGTTGAACGTTTCCTGACTGCTCCCTCAGTCATATCCCGTTTTCAAACCAAATAGCCCAAATGAGGGGTTGATTTCATAGCACAATAGTGTATATAATAATCCACGTGCTATATTTTGGGGGCTATCCCCGATTTGATAGGTGAGGATCATCATGATTGATTTGAAAAATCTTCTACCCGAACAGCTCAAGGAACGTCCTGAATTCGCCACGGGCGACACCGTCAAGGTCTACGTCAAGATCGTAGAAGGGGACAAGGAACGCATCCAGATGTTCGAAGGTGTGGTGCTGCGTGCCACCAAGGGTCGCGGTGCTGCAGGGAATTTCACCGTTCGTCGCATCGCAAGCGGCGTGGGCGTGGAGAGGACTTTTTTCCTCCATTCCCCCAATGTCCAGAAGATCGAAGTCATTCGCCGGGGTCTGGTGAAGCGTGCCCGTCTGTATTATCTGCGGACACAGAAGACCAAGACCATTCGTATCAAAGAAAAAAGACAGGATTCGTCCAAGTCCGCCAAAAAGGCGACTGTGGCGACAACACCGGTAGTCACCCCGGTCGCAGAAACAACTGCCTGAACGTAGCCTCCATATGCACGACTATGGTATAAGAAGCCTGATCATCCGGTCAGGCTTCTTTGTGTACTGATATATCCTCTCCCTTGACGGGAGAGGCAGGCCGCCCTTGGCGAGCCTCGCATAAAATGCGGGAGAGGGTAACTCTAATGAATAAGATCCCGATTAAGATCCCCACGTTCGAACAGGAACAGATCCATTGGAATTTGAGACTACAGGCCGTCGCCGGCGTCGATGAAGCTGGCCGCGGCCCCTGGGCTGGCCCTGTTCATGCAGCAGCGGTTTCTTTACCCAAAGAGCTTGGTCCGGTTAAACTCAAAGGACTGACCGACTCAAAGCTCCTGACCAGCCTTGCCCGCGACCGCTGGTTCGACCGCATCCAGGAGCTGGCAGCTAGCTGGGGCATCGCTAAAACCGAAGCGTCCGACATCGACCTTCTCGGCATCGTGCCTGCAACCAAGAAAGCCATGCTATCAGCGATAACCAGTTTGAAACATTGCAATTATTTGCTTTGCGACGCAATGTCTTTTACCGCAGAGGATGCTACACTGCTCCCACCTGGCCTGCGGGAAATGATCGTGCCACTCATCAGCCAGCAGCAGTCATTCATCAGGGGCGAGCAGGTCAGCCTCTCGATCGCTGCCGCGTCAGTCCTGGCCAAGGTCAGCCGGGATAGGGAAATGGTGCTCCTGGACGAACAATACCCACAGTATGGATTTGCTAAACACAAAGGCTATGGGACCAAGGAACATCAAGTGGCACTGCTCCGCTATGGCCCGTGTCCGCTGCATCGTACAAGTTTCAAACCGATCAAGCATTTACTGGAGTTCGGGCTGTGAGCACAGAAGGAAAGACAACAGGCAATGTCGGTGAACGTCTCGCCTGCAGTATGCTGGATAAGGAAGGGTACAATATCATCGAGACCAATTATCATGCCGGTCGCTGGGGCGAAATCGACATTGTCGCCAAAGATGGGCAAACGCTTGTCTTTGCCGAGGTCAAAACCAGACGGGACGAATCGTGTGGTCTGCCGGAAGAATCAGTAACTCCAGACAAACTAAGAAAGCTGGCCCTGGCGGCAGAGCACTATCTGCTCAGGCATCACCTGAATGATCAGGCCTGGCGGATCGACGTGGTCGCTCTGGGGCTGACAGCAGACAACAATCTATGGTATGAAAATCATTTGAAGAATGTGACCGGTTAGTTGGTGACCACAGGATAACTTACCATTTCATTCTAAAAGTTGCGACCTTTTCATAAGATCCTATTACAGCCTACTTTTGAAAGCGAGCTCCGGGTAAAATTCCGATTGCAGGCTGAGGAACATTTTGTTGGTAACTCCTTGATCATCAAATAATGGAAAATTCGTGATAATTCTGCCAACCGTAGTAACGGCCGAAAAACTCTGACCTGATTGAACATCTGTGTATAAGAAAAAAATGAGATCGCTTAAACCCGAAGTAAATGGGTCGAGATATCTGGTCCTGATCGTCTCCCCATCGTCTAATGAATAGAAACCGTTGAGGTCCTGCTGTGAAATTGTTACCTTCGTTTTTTGTTCTGTGGGAATAAAATTATATTCTACCAAAGCTCCATTAAATTTTGTTACAGGCAACAACCGAGTTATTGGCGTATCCGTATAGGATCGATGGTCCACAAAGGCGCTCGCCATCTCGCAAATAAAATTCACATCATTAATGAGCTCCGGGAATAGAACCATCTGTGTAGAGGCTGCGGAAAGCCTGGCATTGCACTCTATCAAGAAAATCTCATCTTGATCATTGAGAATGAAATCGAAATTTGCAAATCCAAAATATTTCTGCTGATGGAGAAGCTTCCCTATTCTTAAGAACACAGTATTTATCCGAAGTTGAGCCAGAGGCGAAAACTGAATGGTAGGTACCCACTGGATACCTGCAAAGAGATGCAAATGATTAAAAGTCTCAGGATAAAAACACTGCATGCGAAGGGATGATAGGACTATCTGGTCGGGGAGTATCAAAACTGAGATACCCAACGACTGTCCATTAATATACTTTCTAATTAAAAAGTCATTCTTTTTGCTACAAAATTCCTTATTCCGCTCTATCAAATCCTCCGCATCTTTTTGATCATTGATAAAAAAAGTACCTTCTCCACCCCATGACAACGCCTCCTGAACAACCACCTTCCCTTGTGTCAATAATTGTGACTCATGCAGATTGGAGATAATCTCGCTCGGCGGCTTTGGTAAATCGTGCTCTTGTAAAAATTTATCGAAAATAATCTTGTCTTCCATTTGATACATAAATTCTGATGTAGTACCAATTAACTGTATACCATGGTCGGACGCTATTTTTTCCATGGTACGTGTACATCTACTGGAAATAAAAAAGTAACCAATATGGTTAGCCTGTAAAACCTTCAAGAGATCTGAGTGCATAAAAATTATTTCAGAACTGGCATAAACGAAATCATCCAAAGGAAAATCAACTCTATAGTGGATACGGAGATGATTTGTTTTTGATTCTTTAACCCAAGAGTCTTCTCTCGTATCCTCAGCCGTCAAACATATTGGCTCGATGTTAACCTCCCAATGCCGAGAGAAAAATGCATCCAGCCCACCGGGGAAAAAACCAATCCGACGCTTTATACCCATGCAAAGGACTCATTTAATAATATACAATGATAGGTACTATAACTCTTC
>CAYOQW010000159.1:0-3819 GCA_964406175.1 uncultured Candidatus Saccharibacteria bacterium | reverse complement strand
GTATCAATGCGATGATGTACACTGCACAGACTTCTGAGGCTGCGAGTACAACGGTGCTCATAATTGACGCAATAGTGTCCAGGTTACTCATGGTTTCTCCAAGATAGTATATGAAAGTACGTCTCACTGGTCATGTTTTTTCCTTCAGATCAATGATGTCTTTTCAGGGCAGGAATTATGCTCGTCAGAAAGGACCAGAATCACAGAAGAATGGTCTGTAGTTATCCTCTATCGGGTGTTCCACAGATAGCTGGTCCAATGCTTCCTGCGGTATGCATCTGGTGTGATCGTTGCATCCTCTATCGTAGGCATATATCATTTTTCCGCCTGACAGATCACAGATCTGTTCTGATCGGATCCCCCAGTAGGTCACATAGCGACTGGTAGCCGGGTATTCACCACCATAGTCTCCCATGCCGCATTCAACGCTCAATGGCCAGATCCCTTTGAAACCAAAGATCCTGTCGCAGGTCTCTTGTATTTCCTCTGTCGGTGCCATGACATCGACCAGTTCCTGTTTTGAGGCGATCGTGTCTGGTGATTTTTGAAATACAACCGCACTCAGTATGAATAAGGGCACGAGGACCAGGATCGATATGGCTAGCTCAAATAGAGCTTTTCGTCCCAGCACGACGCATACGTGAGCTGCGCTTTTTGTGATCGCTCTGAATGTGGGGAACTGGTCTGGTTTCATCGGGTGCTCCTGGTAGTTCTTCTGCTGTGAAATGCCTCATGCACTTCCTTCAACTGCCTATTGGTCACATGGGTGTAGATCTGGGTGGTCTGGATGCTGGAGTGGCCGAGCATCTCCTGGGCAGGTAATTATCAATCAAGACAACTGTAGTCAAATGTGGATTTTTTGATGGAGATACGTACAGGCGGGTTGGCTGAAGAAACTTTAAAATTGTTCTTCTGAGCAGAAATAAGGGGCAAAATAACCATACATGGCAATGTCTTCTTCGATCTGCTGTAATGCAGGATTGGGAATGCACCAAGTATGTTTTACACACATACCCCTTTCGAATGAAGTATATTTAACGTACTGTTGCCCGATTCGTGTGTATCGATCACCTGAGCTCTCCATGCCCTCGGCCAGGCTGCAGAGAGGGAACCCGGATGATCCCCACCAGTACGTAACGATATTGTGCGCGTATTGAGGCTTACTTGAGTTGTTGAGTAATACATCGCATGAGACAGTAACAGGGAGGAGACCTGAAAATCCAAAGATAGAACCACACTTGATTTTTTCCTCGCTACGTCTGTCGGCTATCGCATCTAGTCTTCGTTGAAGATCAGCCAGGGCTACAGGCGATTTTTGAAAGAGTAATGCACATAATAGAAAAATCGGTATAGGTACGAGCAGTGCAATACCGATGAGTGTTCGTAGTCTGGGGCGCGATCGGGTTTTAAATTGTTGTGTAATACGTGTTGGTAGACTCCGGATCGCACGAAAAGCCTTCGTAAACGTGGGGAACTGATCTGGCGACATAGAGTCATCCCTTGTAATTGTTTTTTCGTGAAAACTTGCGGCTATGGAACGCCTCGTGCACTTCCTTCAGCTGTCTGTTGGTCACGTGGGTGTAGATCTGGGTGGTCTGGATGCTGGAGTGGCCGAGCATCTCCTGGACTGACCGCAGATCCGCACCGTTCCGGAGCAGGTCAGTCGCAAAGGTATGCCGCAGCGTGTGCGGGGTGATGCGTTCGACAATGCCTGCTCTTTTTGCCGCGGTCGCGATGATGCGCTGGACAGAGCGGGCGGTCAGACGAAGGGTTTCGCCACGTTTATCATGAGGTTCTGCTGAACCACGATGATTCAGGAAGAGCGGGACATAGGCGTCCTTGCGTTTTTTCAGGTAGCCAGTGATCACCGCTGCGGCGTCGTGGCTGAGGAATACGACGCGGTCTTTGTTGCCTTTGCCCCGGATGGTGAACTCGCGGGTCTTCAGATTTATCTGGTCCCGGTTGACCCGTACCAGTTCTCCGACGCGCAGGCCGGTCGAGAACAAGGTGTGGAGCATGGCGAAGTCGCGGAGCCCGGCCAGGTCGTCAGGTCCGTCTGGTCTGGCTGCCCTGAGCATCACTTCGTACCTGGTCAGGTCGAGCACCGAGACCTGAGGTCGGGTCTGCTTGCGCAGCTCAAGTTTGTCCGGGGAGAGCGTTTTGACATCCTGCTTTGCCAGGAATTTCAGGAAATTGCGTAGCGCGATGACGTAGTAGTTCTGGGTGGAGGGTGCGAAATAATCGCCGCGGTTGTTTTTTTGTCTGCTCAGGTGGATACGGAATTTGCGGACCAGGTCCACAGTTATCTCAGACGGCTTGCTGATAGGGGAATGCTCCTCACACCAGGAGAGGAACGCGCGAAGATACTGGTCGTAGTCCCGGATAGTGAGCGGACTGCGGCCTTTTTCGATCTCGAGGTGCTCGAGATAGGAGGTGATGAGCGAGGGGAGAGACTGCGCCATACGGGGTACTTTTCGCCGGTGAATATTGTATCGCGTGCCAAGGTACAGCATCTGTCGCAAGTATAAACTAACGGCGCCTGAGAAAGAAGACGTTCCTGATGCTTGACGTGTCAGGACTAATCATATAATCTCTCGTACGTACGCATTTACGCCCAAATAGCTCAGTTGGTAGAGCACGTCCTTGGTAAGGACGAGGTCACCGGTTCAAGCCCGGTTTTGGGCTCCATGGCGCAGGAGCAATCTACATTGCTCCTGCGCCATGTTTTATACTACAATGATCGCAGTTTTCTAGAAGGACACCGCATGCATCACGATACCATGAAGCAAGTGCTTGAGGTTTTTCTCACCCTTCAGGTGACCAAGGAGCTGCCCCGTCAGGGGTTCATCAATTTCGGCTTCAAGCGCAACGAGAGCGATTCGGTCGCAGCGCACAGCTTCACGGTCTGCGCCCTGTCGTTTTTTCTGGCCAAAACGTATGCCAAGGAAGGGAAAAAGATCAACCCTGAACATGCGCTCTCGATCGCGCTCATCCACGACATGGGCGAAGCGATCTCGGGTGATATCGGCTATCACGTGAAGCGGGTCGCCGGCAAACTGCTCGACCAGGTCGAAGAAAAAACTATGGATATGCTGATCAGCAGACTTGATTTCCGGGATGACATCCTGGACCTCTATCATGAGTACAAGGACGTCACCAGTTCTGAGGCGAGGATCGTGAAGCTGGCAGATGCCCTCGATGCCTGGACCCAGATGCTCCTCACTCCTGGTGCGGACCTGAGCTCGCAGACGGTGTTCGTCGACGACAAGGCCCAGATGCTGAAAAATGATCCGGTGTTCGGAGATGATCTCGAGGACTTCTTCAGGACCGCCTGCAGCATGCTTCGGAACAAGGAAGTCACCTTTCTCGGTACTTAGGATATCCAAAGGAACCAGTGAATGAAACAAAACAAAGAACGTCTGGAGTTCACCTCCCATCAGATCGCCCCGAAGGAACCTGAGGTCGTGGAAGCAGTGATCGTGGAGGAACCAGATCCGGTACCTGAGATAGAGACCGATCAGGTTGCTTTGGAGGTTGAGGATCTGCAGGATCCTGGTCCTTTGGGTGACGAAAGCGACAATGTACTGACCTCTCACGAGCAGCAGCTCTTTTCCGAGGATGCGGGGATCGATCAGGAACGGCCTGATCCCCAGTGGGCGCCGCGGTCTCCGAGGATAGACAGTCCCCGGACGGGTGTCTGGGTATTCCTCGGGGTGCTCATCATTCTCGTTCTGGTGTCAGCGGGCGGGTATTTCTGGCTGCAGAGCAGCAATGCGAAGTCCAAAGCCGTCAGGGACTATCAGGGAACCATCACCAGCC
>CAYOQW010000158.1:0-3838 GCA_964406175.1 uncultured Candidatus Saccharibacteria bacterium | reverse complement strand
GAACATGCCCGAGGCTGTAGTAAGCATCAAAGGTCGTCAGCCCGAGGTCGATGGCTTGTTTGTATGCCTGCGAGGCCTTGGCCCATTCCTGCTGATAGGCATACACATTGCCGAGGTAGAACAGCGAGAGAGCATCGGGTCCGCTGCCCATTTCGAGACTGCTTTCCAGCTCTTCCAGCGCCCGTGATATATCGCCCAGCAGAAAGTATGAATATCCGAGATAGGAGTGTGCGCTCTGATAATCCGGCTGCTGTGCGACCACGCTCTTCAGATACCCGACTGCGAGCGAAGGGAGCGCTTGTTCGACATACATGATGCCAAATATCATCTCTCTGATCATGGGCTCACGGGTCAGATCAAGCTCATCCAGCTGAGACAGTGCCTTCCGGCTCTTGACCGCCAGCGGTGAATCAGGCGCAGAGAGAACCACCTGTCCCAGGAGCCGGCGGCCTTCTGCCTCGTCGCGCTGAGCCACCAGCAGGCCTAGATAGTGCAGCGACAGGGCATCAGATGGATCAGCCTTCACGGCGACCTGGAACGAAGCTTCAGCCTCGGGAAAAGCAGAAAGCCATAACTGGTCCACTCCTCTGACAGCTTCAGCCCGGCCTCGCTCCTTGACCGCTTCTACCGGCAGGAGATCAAGCGTGCGGGTGAGATAGTCGCGGCCGTCTTCCCAGTAGCGAAGTTCGGTATAGATCCCGCCCAGCCGGTACAGAACCTCTGGGTTGCCGGGATCGAGCTGCTCGGCGAACTTCAATTCCTGCTCCGCTTCGGTATACCGGTTCTTCAACTGATAGAGCTGCCCGATCCTGATCCTCGGGAGCGGGTCCAAAGGATCGATCTGCACAGCTTTTTCATAGGATGCGAGCGCCTGGCTGTATTTCTGCTCAGTATAGAATTGATCACCCTGATCGATATAATCATAAAAAGTCAACTGAGCTTCCGCTTCCGGACGAGAGTGTGGCAACAGATACCGCCCAAACCAGGCCAGCCCGGTCCCCAGGGTAAGGAGCAGGAGAAAACCGGCCAATTTGTATACCCAGGATCTCATACAGCTCCGCTTCCTATACTGATGATCTGTTTTTCCAAAAGCTCTTTTTGCGTGAAAAGAGAGGCTCGTTTTGCTTTTTCCTTGGCTACGATCGCTGCCGGAGCTTTTTGGGTGAACGATCCCGACCCGAGCAGCTGGTCCAGATGTGCAATGCCTGCGGAGATCTGTCCCAGCTCAGCCTGCAGCCGCATGAGCTCTTTGGCTTTGTCTATCTCTTCTGTGAACCGGACCGCCGCATGGAGATCGCCCTCGAGAAATTCCACCATGCCCTCTTCCTGCCTGATTGTACTGCTGAAGGTACAAGTGTTCAATCCGGCCATTTTCCTGATGTGAAGCTCCATGACTTCCAGGAAAGACAGAAGTTTGGATCGGGCGGGCAGGGTGAAGATCACATCGGCCTTGGCTCGGGCGGTCAGCCCTGATTCAGTACGCAGATTCCTGATCTTCTGCACGGCTGCGCGCAGATGGTCCATGTTCTGCTCGATCTCCGGATCACAGTCGAACGGGAGCGGTTTTGGCCAGGGAGCATTCACGAGGAGCGGATGGGCAGACGGCGCTTCGCCAAGTGCTTCCATCATCCTGTTCTGCTGGCCCCAGAGCTCCTCGGTGATGAACGGGATATAGGGATGCAGAAGCGACAGGATCGACTTCCAGACAGAACGCATGGTTTTGAAAGCTGCTGCTCTGGTCCCGATGACGTCTGAGTCGAGATTGAGTTTGCTCATCTCGAGGTACCAGTCACAGAAATCATTCCACACAAAATCATAGATGAGCGAACCGGCTTCACCGAAATTATGCGCTTCTATCAGCTGTGTTGTCTCCTTCACAACCTCGTGAAGTCTGCATCTGATCCAGATATCTGGAAGCGACAGCATGGAAGGCTTGACATCGATCCCGACGAGTTCCCGATAAAAATCCTGATCGCGGGAGCTCATGATGAAACGTCCTGCGTTCCAGAGCTTATTGCAGAAATTCCGGTAGCCGGTCGTTTTTTCTTCAGAGAACTTCATGTCATTCCCGGGGGTGAGATTCAAAAGAAATGACAGCCTAAGGGCATCAGCCCCGTAGATCTGGACCATATCGAGAGGATCGACCACATTGCCCCGTGACTTGCTCATCTTGTTCCCCTGGGCATCACGCACCAGTCCATGGAGATATACCGTATGAAAGGGCACATCATCCATCAGCCCCTGGGAAAGCAGCACCATGCGGGCGACCCAGAAGAAAATGATATCATACCCGGTCTCCATGAGATCGGTCGGGAAGAATTTCTTCAAGTCATCGGTCTTCTCAGGCCAGCCAAGAGTACTGAACGGCCACAGACCTGAGCTGAACCAGGTGTCAAGCGTATCTGGATCACGCGTGAGGCGGGTCCCCTGGCACCGGGGGCAGCTCTGCGGGGCCTGCTCGGCCACGATCGTATACCGTACGGCGTCCTCACCGGTCAATTCCGTTTTCTCTGCCTTTACCTGGTCCAGACAGTCCTCGCAGTACCAGGCCGGGATCTGATGGCCCCACCACAATTGTCTGGAGATGCACCAGTCATGCAGATTATTGATCCAGTGGGTGAAAACCTTGGTGAAACGGCCGGGGATGAACTCGATCTTTTCGGCTTTCATCACCTGGGTCGTTTTCTTGGCCAGCGGCTTCACATTGACGAACCACTGGGTAGAGATGAACGGCTCGATCACCGTCGCGCACCGATAACACACTCCGATGCTGTGCGCATAGTCCGCTGTCTTTTCCAGGACACCTTCCGCCTGCAGCTGTTTGACCGCCTGCTTTCTGGCCTCTTCGACCGGCAGACCGTCAAACGCACCCATGCCCGGCTTGATCGTGCCGTCTTCCCTCAGGATATTGATCAACGGCAGATCGTGCGTCTGTCCGATCTCATAATCGGTGAAATCATGGGCCGGAGTGATCTTCAGTGCCCCGGTCCCGAATTCCATATCCACCCTCTTGTCGGCGATCACGGGAATATCACGTCCGGTGAAAGGCAACCGGACCTTCTTCCCTACCAGCTTCTTGTACCGCGGATCGTCTGGATGGACGGCGATCGCCACATCACCGAGGATGGTTTCCGGACGGACCGTTGCGATCGTGAGGTACATATCGCTCGCCGCCGGTGACGATACCGGATAGCGGACATAATACAGTTTACTGTCCTCATCTCGGTGATCCACTTCATCATCAGCGAGTACGGTCTGACAACGCGGACACCAGTTCACCAGGTACTTGCCCTTGTAGATCAATTTCTGTTTATACAGTTCCACGAAAGCCCGGTTCACTGCCTGATTGGCCCGCTCGTCCATGGTAAAACGCGAACGCGACCAGTCGCAGGAAGCACCCAGCTTGCGGATCTGATTGTTGATGATCTGACCATACTCATCCACCCAGGTCCATACCCGTTCGAGAAATGCCTCGCGCCCAAGATCATGTCTGGTCAGGCCTTGCTTCTTGATCTCTTTTTCTACGACATTCTGGGTCGCTATGCTGGCATGATCAGTACCGGGGAGCCAAAGCACCGCTCTGCCCCGCATGCGGTAATACCGGGCGAACAGGTCCTGGATCGCAACGAAGATGGCATGCCCCATGTGGAGTCTGCCGGTGATGTTCGGAGGCGGCATGATGATGGTGTAGGGTTCACCGTCCGGATTGATCTCCGGCCGGAAAGCCCCGTGATCCTCCCAGAGCTGATAGATCCGGTCTTCTACCTCATGACTTTGATATATCTTGGCCATCGGTTCCATTGCGTACTCCCAATACTACTAGCCGGCGATCTTAAAA
>CAYOQW010000157.1:0-3872 GCA_964406175.1 uncultured Candidatus Saccharibacteria bacterium | reverse complement strand
CAGGCTGATGGTCTGATCGATATTGCTGTAGTCCTGCATATTGACTATGCCAAGAAGCCCGGGATCAGCGGTTTCTACCGCATCGGCGACCTCTCTGGGCTGGTATCCAGGTTCTACCACCACAACAGCGAGGCTGACCTGGTCCGGCTTGATACCTTTCAGTCGCTGTGCTTCAGCGATGGTCGTAGCTGCACCGGCATCCTGCAGGGTGACACCGGACTCAAAAATACCGGTTATGGTGTATGTGGTTTTGCCGATGGTGACCTGTTGGTCGACCTGGAGGTCGCTGTTCCGGGCGGCGACACGACCTACGATGATCTCGTCATCCGCAGTATAGACACGCCCCTCGATGATGCGAGCATCGAGGGTTTCGATCGACGCCGGCTCAATACCGGTGATGACAAAATAGGGATTGCCACCGTACCGGGTGAACGCTAGGACATAGGGGATGGCAGTCTTTACCCCTTCAGTCTGGCGGATCGTCTCGATCTGGTCACTGGTCACCAGGCTCAGTATCATGTCGACGATATTGGCCTTGGCAACAGTGAAGTCGGCACTGCCCGGTTTGAAAGCGGACGAGACATTATTTTTGAGTCCGCGGGCTACCATACCGAACGTTACGATGGAGGCGATACCGACGGATATACCGGCGATGGTAAGCATCGTGCGTATTTTACGGTTTAGGAGGTTTTTGATAATGAGGCTGAAAAGGAGCATGGAGGATTTGGTACCGTAAGTGTCTGTGATGACTTTTGGTGATGAGTATACGCCGGAACGGGAGTTGTGGACAAGGAGAACTGGAAGGCCTCCTTGGATTATTTTGGCAGGCTGTTGCTGCGGGCGAGAGTTCACTTTATGGTCACTTGGAAAGTGGAGCCTCGTATAAATTGGGTGAGGGTCTTTCAGGGTTTTAGACAAATCCCTCCCCGCCTTTGGCGAGGCTCGCTGAAGGCGGCTCGCCTCCCTTTCATAAAGGGAGGGACTAACTCCCTATTGCTTCAACCCGGTGGCCCAGGCGATAGCCCGGTCGAGTTCGCCCTCGGCGAGTGGCCCTTTGCTGTCGGTGACCAGGAATCCTTCGGCTGGTACGGCAAGAGTACTGCCTTTTTTCACCAGTGCTTTGGCCATCGGCTGAGCGGCATAACCGAGCAGGCTGGACATCAAGCGGAGGAATCGAGGGACCTTATCCGTCATCGGGATCCTAGTGTCGAATGTCGCGATCTTGACGCCCTGGAGTTTATTGGCAGGGAGAGTTCTGATGAATGCTGAGATCGCTGGGGTCGGACGAAAAGCACGGGTCGGCGAGCCGACGATCAGTAGCGTCAGTCCATGCAGTAGTTCAGGCTTGACTTCGCTTACCTTGACCGCTGGTGCGTTCAGTGCTTTGGCCATGGCCTGAGCGAGCTGTTGGGTGTTGCCAAAGAACGAGTCGTAGATGATGAGGGTGGACATGTCTATCCTTTCATAATTGGATAATCGTCATTCCTGCGAAGGCAGGAATCCCCTTGTAGTTTAGTGAACGGTAACTGTCAGTCATGTAGTAGATTCCTGCCTTCGCAGGAATGACAGTATAATGTTACGCCTTGATGGCGTGCGACAGAAGTGCATAGAATTTTTCGCTGGCCTGCTTTTCCAGCCAGGGAGTATGCCCGCAGCGTTCGAGGACGAGCATACGGAAATTCTTCAGGTTCTTGGTCAGGGGTTCGCTTACTCCTGCGGCCGGGTGGGGGTCATGGTCGCCGTGAAGAGCGAATACCGGGCAGGTGATCTTGCTGGCAAGGTTCAGCAGCTCGCCAGAGCGTCTCAACGCTGCCGCCTCGGGCCAGATGGTGGCATAGATCCGATCAGGGGCATCGGTTAGCTTTTCAGCGGGCGTGGCGAAGGGCAAGTTGGGGGTCAGCTGGTAACTGTCGGTCCGGTTGACGAGGCTGCCGAGCCGGGCCAGCGCTCCTGGCTGCGGTTCATGGCCAGGGTCGTTCAAGAGTTCCAGCAGTTGATGGTACTCGGCTCGTTCATCCAGGTTGAGCCTGGTCATCCGGGCGGCTTCGATCTGGGAGATATATTTTTCCTCGAAAGGGCCGGCACCGACCAGGATCAGTTTTTTGACCTGTTCGGGATGCTTCGCCGCCAGGATAAAGCTGAGCCAGGCACCCCAGGAATGGCCGACGAGGGTGACACGAGAACAGGCCTGCTCGAGAAGCAGCTCATGCAGTTCTTCTACCTGACCCTGGACGGTCAGTGCTTGCTGGATCGGCTCGATGACATCGAAGTTGTCCTCGAGGTGGCGGGCGACCGGCTCCATATCGCCTGCCGCACCGGGACCTCCGTGGATGACCGCTATTTGATAGGGAGCACTGCCGTAGGTCCGGTGCGTGATCATTTCGTGCCTTTGGTGCAGATGAGTATCTGAAATAAGCTGAAGCGGCTGGTCGATCTCGCACCAGCGAGCGGCAGGAGCCAGGCCGGTGTGCCATTGGGCATCACCAGGCCGCCGATGTAGGTGTGTGCGGTCATGAACAGTCCCGCATTTTCGATCTGCCGGGTGAGGAAGCCACGGGTATAGCTGACGGCATTGCGTTCGGTGGGATTCAACAGTGCACCGAATTTGACCAGCAGATTCGAGGCGTTCGGTTCGGACAGGATGACCGTGCTGCGCGCGACCCGGGCCATTTCCCGGACCGCTCGGAGCGGTTCGTCGAGATGATGGAGCAGATTGGAACAGAATACGGTATCAAAGCTTTGATCCGCGAAGGGTATTTCGTACACCGAGCCCACGACCTTGGTCCTGGCTGGATTCGCTTCCAGCTGATGGCTCGAGAGGTCCAGTACTGTCAGGTCGCAGAGCGGGTCGAAGCGTGAGGAGAAGTAGCCGTTGCCGCCGCCGACTTCGAGTACTTTTTTTCCTTCGAACTGAGTTCTGGCACGTATCCAGTCCAGTTTTGGGTCGGCAAAGGCGGCGATGACCGGGTGGGACCAGGGCCGTTCTTTGCAGTCAGCATAGTATGCAGCGGTTTTGACTTCAGTGTCCGAATGCATGGCGATCCTTCTGGCTGGTTGCGAAAGTGATCAGGTAGTCTGTTGTGCCGCTTGTTTCTGGAGCTGTTTGATATCCTGCATCATGAGCAGGGAGACGATCAGAGCGACGACGAAGAATCCGGAGAAGACGGAAAGCGTGCCGGAAAAACTATCGGTTGTCTCGCGGATCCAGGCGATCAGCAGGGTACCGACGATGCCGGCTGCGGACCAGGCGGTCAGGATATAGCCGTGGATGGCCGCCAGCTGCTTGGTCCCGAACAGGTCGCCGATAAAGGCCGGGACCGAGGCGAAGCCGCCGCCGTAGCAGGTGAGGATGAGGAACAGCACGGTCTGGAACAGAATGGCGTTGCCGATGCGGGGCAGCAGGAAGTAGCAGATGATCTGGATGACGAAGAAGGTCAGATAGGTGACCGGTCGTCCGATGCGGTCCGAGAGCGAGGCCCAGCCGATGCGGCCGGCTCCGTTGAACAGTCCCATGATCCCGACCATCGTTGCCGCTTGAGCAACGGTCAGATGGGCGATCTCCTGGCCCATAGGGGAGGCGACCGAGATAACGCCGATGCCGCAGGTGATATTGATGAACAGCATGATCCACAGGTAGTAGAACCGGCGGGTCTTGACCGCTTCATTGGCGGTCAGCTGAGCGAGGTCGGTCTTTACCTTGACCTTGCCGCTCTTGATCTGCTCATGGTAGCCAGGCAGCTGCCAACCCTGGGGTGGGGGAGCGATGTAGGAGGCTGAGGCGATCATGATGACGAAGTAGACAGACCCCAATAGATAGAACGTGTTGGAAAGGCCGATGGAGTTGATCAGTGAAGCGATGATCGGGCTCGCGA
>CAYOQW010000156.1:0-3909 GCA_964406175.1 uncultured Candidatus Saccharibacteria bacterium | reverse complement strand
GACTATGATCGCGACACCGTGGGGGCCATAGCCTTCGTAGGTCATCGATTCTACCTGAGCACCGCCGGCATCTTTGCCGCTCGCGTTCTTGATGGCATTCTGGATGTTATTATTGGGCATGCTTGCCTGGCGGGCTTTTGCGATAGCCAGGCTCAATTTGAAATTACCTTCCGGGTCAGGACCTCCGCCAGTTTTGACCGCAACGGTGATCAGTTTGATCAGCTTGGTAAAGGATGCTCCTCGAGCGTTATCTTTCAGTCCTTTTTTGCGCTGGATCTTTGACCATTTATTGTGTCCAGACATAGGTGATGCCCTTAAAAGTTAGACAACAGGAGAATTGTACCAAAGCGTCGGGTCACTGCCAAGGTGCTTCGTTCCTGATCAGTAGGACCGCAGGACGATCGTGCTCTGCAGGTCGGTCGATGCCTTCAGCTGCGGTTTGGTGCTTGAATTCTGGGCAGATGATACGGTCAGAGAGATAGAGACTGACGCTGGCTTGGTAGTCAGTGCTTCGGTGACCTTGAACGTGAGGCGGTCGATCTTGATAGTGTCGGAGGTGAGTCGGGTCGGAGACGGGTCTGCGGGTGTGCCGAGCATCCGGAGCAGCTCCTGGCTGGCGCCGACCTTATAGATGATGATGCTGAAGTCGTTCATCTTCAGCGCGAGCTGATCGGCCGTGGTAAACCCGTCATTGATCGAGCGGGCCTGGCGGACGGTGGTGGAAATCTCTTTCATGATCATCTGCGCCTGAGAGTAGGTATCGGTCGTGGTCGTGGATTTGGTCTGGTTTTTGGTGATGGTGAAGAACACTTTGACCGCTATCATGGCCAGTATGGAGAAAATGGTGACCGCGATCAGTGTTTCAATGAGTGAAAAAGCAGCGTTTTTGGTTCGCATGGGATGCCCGGTAGAAGTTGATCATTGCCAGCGGGAGAACAGGGAAACGACCTTGCTTTCATGGAGGGTGCCGCGGTCATTCCAGGTCATGATGCAGCTGACCATCCGGGAGGCTGGAGACTGGGACGTCTCACTGAACACCACTTGGCGGTAGTACGGGGAGGCGGTCGCGGAGGTGGGGAAGCCGCCCTGTCCCGGGTATCCGTAGGACCCGCTCACGCTGTCCCAGTAGAGGCGGTAGACGGGATCTGTGGCCTCGACACTGCCTGTCTGGTCGAGGGTCCAGGATCCCAGCTGAGCGTCATAGTATAGCCGGAAATATCCGGTGCCTGTGCCGTTCCAGGTCTCCTGGGGGGGGCCTGACTGGTTCCAGATATCCTGGTTGACCCAGTCCCAGCCGGTGGAGACTGTGGTGTTCGTCTCTGAGTCCGTGAAACGTATCGATCCAAAACCGTCACGGATCTGGCGGATCGCCTCAAGTGCTTCCTGTTCCAGAGAATCGGTCTGCTGCCACTGCTTGTTCAGGACCTGAACTCTCAGGGAGCGCAGGCTCAGAGAGACCAGCACGACCAGGATGGTCGAGACCAGAGCAAGACCGAAAACAGCCTCGATGAGGATCTGTCCTGGCTTGTTCTTAGTCTGTAGGAGTGGCAGGGAAGCGCGCATGCGGTACCGGGATGATATTTTAGGTCGGATCCGAGAATTCCCAGATCGAGATCGTGGTTTGCTGGGATTTCATCTGCAGGGTGAGCGTGATCTTGCCGGAGCTGAAGGAGCCGGTTCCCAGGCTGCCGCTCAGAGCACCATACGGTACTTGGAAGAAGATGTCCGTATCAGCCGGGTTCAGGGACAGGAGCGTGATGCCTTTGGGCAGAGTGCGGACGGTCCTCCGGGTCAGCGGCGTTTCGGTCAGCGTATACTCAGCCTGGTGGCCCGTCGTATCCTGCCAGACCTCCCAGATGGTGTAGGTGTTCTGAACGGTGTCAAAATGGATAGCATAGGCGGCGAGCTCGTCATTAAAGGTCGCTCCGCTGATGGAAGTGCCGGTTTTGACCGCGGTCGACCAGGTACGGACCTGCCGGATATCTGCCTTCAGCTGGTTTTTAAAGGTTTTCAGCTCGGTTTTGACCCGAAACCGCTGGAGATTCGGGACCACGACCATGCTGGCAAGGCCGATGATCGCGATCGTGACCAGGATCTCGATGACGCTCCAGCCCCGCTGCCGCGGACGGGTGCGGTCCGGCGGTCTACAGGATGATGAAGGCATTTAAGTACCAGCTAAGTAGTTGTTCACCCCACAGGAGCGCGATGAAGGCTCCCAGGCTGAGGAACGGGCCAAAAGGGATTGCCTCCCGCATCCCCTTGCGCTTCAGCAGGACGAGCGTGCAGCCGAACAGCGCACCGATGATGAAGCTGAGGAACAGAGCGGTGACCCCATGAGGCCATCCGGAGATGAGCCCTATGAGGAGAGCAAGCTTGATGTCGCCCTCTCCCATGCCCTGTCCCCGGGTAAAGGCCACGATAGAGCCTATGAAGGCAGCCGAGACGCCGGCGCTCAGCAGTGATAGCAGCAGTGGCTGCAGGGCAAAGTCCTGGAGAAAAAGCAGCGCGGCGAGACTGATCAGGCAGGCAGGCAGCACGATGACATCCAGGATGAGCATGTGATCGATATCGTAGATCGTGATCAGCGCGAGAACAGCGATATTGAAGAGCCAGAAGAGCAGTATGCCGGTATCGTGAACATTCACCGATGCCTCAGGAAAACCGCTGATCTGCTGCCACCTGGCAGCGGCCAGGGCAAACGCTGTGCCGAGCCCGATCTCGCTGAAAAAATAGTTCATGGGAATGTGATGGCGGCAGGTGGTGCAGCGTCCGCGTATCAGCACATAGCTGAGGACAGGGATCTTTTCCCACCAGGCAAGCCGGCGCTGGCAATGATCGCAGTGAGAAAACCCTTGTGTGAACTGTTCACCTGAGAACAGTCGAAAGGACACGACCGCAAAAAAACTGGCTGTGACAGCACCGATGAGCGCAGCGAGCAGAGGGAGTACCCAGGCCATACGGTTTTGTTTTCTCTAGAGATGATGCGCTTTTTCGTGCACCAGTATACCTTGCTTCATCTCAAAAAAAAAGTCCCACCCCCCTGGGAGATGAGACTTTCTTCTACCGTTCCGGAGCTAGTTGGAACTGTAGACCGAGTAGGTCTTGTTGGTGATACCGGAAGTATAGTTCTCGAGATAGGCGGTCAGGGTATATCCGCTGGCATTGCCGATGTAACTGTACTGCATGGCACCGCTGTCACGGGGGTCCTGAGGCATGGTCTTGATGTATGTCGTGGTCAGGCTGGAGAGAACTCCAGGGGTAGCAGTGTCCCAGGTGACCATGGTGGCTGCGGTCGGATACTGCAGATTGTCATCGTAGTAGAGCTCCAGGGCCGTTCTGACTTCCGAGAGGTCAGCCTTGCGGCGGGCATCGCGGGATTTCTTGTTGGCGCTGGAGAGATTGACGATGACGAGAGCAGCCATGACGCCGATGATGGCGATGACCACGAGCAGTTCGATGAGCGTAAAACCCTTTTCTTGTTTCATGTGTTCCTCATAGGTAGTTGTGATCAAAAAAATGCTGCCGTTCAGTTCGTACGAAAAAAATGTCCCATCACCCGGGGAGATGGGACATTTTTCTGCTGTCTCAGTCTTAGTTGGAACTGTAGACTGAGTACGTTTTGTTGCTGACGCCTGAGGTATAGTTCTCGAGATAGGCGGTCAACGTGTAGCCATTGGGATCGCCGATGTAGCTATACAGCATCGGTGCGGTGTTGCGGGGATCCTGGGGCATGGTCTTGATATAGGTCGGGGTCAAGCCGGCGAGTACTCCGGGGGTCGCAGTGTTCCAGGTGACCATGGTGGCTGCGGTCGGATACTGCAGATTGTCATCATAATAGAGTTCCAGGGCCGTTTTGACTTCCGAGAGGTCAGCCTTGCGGCGGGCATCGCGGGATTTCTTGTTGGCGCT
>CAYOQW010000155.1:0-3923 GCA_964406175.1 uncultured Candidatus Saccharibacteria bacterium | reverse complement strand
TCATCATCCTACACTTTTCCCTCTAGGGGGTTGCAATCGTTTCTCGAACTCGGGTACTAAATATGTGACCGATGATACGAATTTTGTCACATTTCGTACTCGTGACGATCTCCATATCCACACCTTCTCTCTCACTCTTTTTTGCACTACAATGCACTTGATACCTAGGACAACCCCATGCTGGAACTATTATTCGTATTCGCCATATTCACTGCCACCACCGCCCTCGGCCTCTACCGCCACGAGGTGCTGTTCTGGCTCATGATCCTGTGCCTGCCGGCCTATACCATCCGGCTCTCGATCGGCCCTGTCCCGACCACGGTCCTGGAACTCGTGGTACTGGGATACCTGGCTTCCGCAGGCATCCGGGCTCTAGCCCACAGGGCCCCCTCTCCCCGCCTTCTCAGGCGAGGCTCGCTGAAGGCGGCTAACCTCCCGTCCGTGACGAGGCTCGCTGAAAGCGGCCCCCGCGTGGGGGGGAGGAACGATCTGATCAATTTCATCATTTCAACACCCTTGAGGATCCTACCTCTCCTCTTCCTCCTGAACGCCCTGTTCGAAGCGATCATTTCCCCTGACCTCCGCTCCGCACTCGGCATCTGGAAAGCCTACTTCCTGGAGCCGGTACTGGTGTACTACGTACTGGTCAACGAACTGCAAAATACCCCCCCTCCCTTTGATGGGAGGGGCCCGGGGGAGGGTGACGAATTAAATCCCTTCTTCCAACCTCCCCCACTCCGGGGGGAGGAGCAATCCCCATCTATCCACCCCCCTCATTACCAAGGAGGGGGGGCTCGTCCACGAGACGGGGTGGTCGCCTTCCTCCTCCCCATGTTAGCTTTAAGTATTTTGAGCATTTGCCAATATGTCTTCAACTTCGGCCTTCACCGCGGCTTTGACGACCCGACCCGCGGCCGGGTCCTGGCCGTGTTCAACACCCCCAATGCAGTCGGATTGTTTTTTGCACCGCTTATTGCCCTGTTCTTCCCTGCGTTCCTGGCCGCCGTCCAGAATCTTGTTCGTCATCGCACCCGCTCAACTCCCCCCCCAACTACTAACTACCGACTACTAACTACTCTCCTTCTCTTCACCATCCCCCTCTCCACCCTCGCCCTCATCCTGTCCTTTTCCCGCGGCGGCTGGCTCGGTCTGGCAGTCGCCCTGGCGGTCTATCTGGTCATCCGTTTCGGACGAAAAGCGATCATCCCGCTGGTCCTCTGCGGACTGATCGGCGGCCTGCTTCTGTTCACCACGGTCCCCCGCTTCCGTACGTTCTTCCAGTCAACCGGCAACGAGCTCGACCTGACCGGGGACAACAGTACCAATGTCCGCCTGAACCTCTGGAGCCGGACCGCGGATATGCTGGCTGAACATGTGCCCTTTGGCGCTGGGTTGTCCGGCTTTCAGACCGAATATGCCAAACGGGGCATCCCCGGCTGGGAAGAGGTGACCCTCTACCCGCACAATCTCATCCTGAACTTCTGGTCCGAGACCGGTCTCCTGGGGCTGCTCCTGTTCCTTTCCATAGTCGCCCAAGCCATCCGCCTATCTCTCAAGAGAGTCAGGCAGCATAAAGCTTACAGCTTGACGCCTATAGCCTATAGCCTCCTCCTGTTCCTCACCGCCCTCCTGGTCCACGGCCTCGTCGATGTCCCCTATTTCAAGAATGATCTGAGCCTCATTTTCTGGATTATTCTCGCTCTCTCAGCTCATATCTCATCCTCCTTCACTGAGAAAGCTGCGGAGGACACGTCCCTCAAAATCAACCGCCCGAAATAGATTGCTTCTCCCTCAGAAAACTATTACAATACCGGCTGGTATGTCCGCTCAGAAACCAAACCATACAGCCACGCAGGTGGTGTCTGCCTCTATGATCCACACGTATGTCGCTGAAGCTCTATCTTTTGGGTATCGCGCTGACCTCGATCTCAGCATTTGTCATCTGGCTTGGGGTCATTTTCAGTATCGATCCCTCGACCGCGGTACCGTTTGAGTTCGTGCTCTTTTATGCCAGTCTTTTCCTCTTCCTCACCGGCACGCTTACGCTTATCGCGTTCTATATCCGGCTGCTGAGGACCAACAACGAATTTTACTACGGCAATCTGCTGCGTTCACTCCGCCAAGCCGGCCTTTTCTCCCTGTTCGTAGCCTCCGCCCTGGCGCTCAAAGGCTTCCGTGTCATCAGCTACGTGGAGATCACCCTCCTCTTCATCGCTACGATCCTCTTCGAACTCTATTTCTCGGCTAAAAAATAGGATGGTCCGACATGGCACAGCGCATCACCACCTTCATCGGCAAGATCATCGGCTCCCGGCTCCCGATCAAATCTCCGATCTGGTCGACGGTCTATGTCTACGAGCCCACCATTGACCGTGTAGCCGAGGCCCGCGGCAATCTCTACATCGCGATGGACATCCCGAAGGAATACGAAGATCTCGCGACCACCATCATCAATTCCATCCGGGAAGAATACTACCGTGAACTCGAGCTCGACCCGCTGCAGAGCCTCGAGGAAGCCCTCTCCCACGCCAACAAGAAGATCGACGAATACGGTAAAAAGATCATAACGGAACGTCAGGAAACCCTCAAAACCTTGAACATCGCCTGCACCATCCTCTGCCACCAGGACCTGCACCTGGCCCAGGTCGGCAACATCGACACCTACCTCATCCGGAAGGGCCGGCTGAACAAGATCAGCAATATCAATACCGTCTCCGGCAAGGACGTCCAGGCCTTCCAGAATATCGCGAGCGGGAAGATCGAGGTCGGCGACATCGTGACCATCTCGTCGCCCAAGATCTTTGAATTCCTGCCCATCAGCCAGTTCAAGGAGATCATCACCACCTGCTACCCTACCGTAGCAGCCTCCCGTATCTCCGAGATCATCACCAAGAAGGACTCAGCCAAGATCGCACCCAGCCTCCTGATCCTCGAGATCAATACCGATATCAAGGAGCGCGGCGCCGAGACCGATGCTCAGGACCGCACCATCGACAAACAGCTCAAGCATGAAAAAGACGAGATCGCCCAGACGCTCATCGCACAGAACGACAACGATCTGCCTCCTCCCGAAACCATCACCGACCTGCCTGACCTGACCTCCGGCGGAACTCCGCTTCCGCGCATGCTCCGCGATGACGGTTCCAAACCGCATCCTTTTTCCCCGCTGAAGACCAGGTCCTCGTTCCTCGATATCCTCAGCACCATCGGCAACAGCGCGGCAGGAGTATTCGGTCTCCTGGGGCGCGTCGCTTCTGGCAAAGAAAGCCCTGCCCGCCTGGCCAAGGTGTTCCTGGTCCTGGGGCTCTGCATCGTCGGCGTAGTCGCGTTCCGGGCCATGACCACCCACCAGAAGCCCAATCCGGTCATCGAGACGAGCAAGGCCTTTGACGAAGCCTATGCCAATTTCACCCAGGCGCGTACGGTGCTCAGGGACAACGACTTCGTCAACGCCCGCGAATACCTCCTGGCCGCGCAGACCAAAGCCCAGGAAGCCGCCTCTCTGGGACTCTTCCCGGATGAGACCCAGCAGCTTCTGGCCAACATCCAAAAAGAACTGGACAAGCTGGACGGAGTGACGCGCCTCACGGATCTCCAGCCGATCGCGGATACCGACTCGCTCTTTGCCAACAGCGATCCTGTCAGCCTGCAGGCCACCGCAGACAGCCTGTACCTGCTGGACAGCAGCAATCAAAAGCTCTATCAGCTGACCCGGTCCAACCAGCAGCTGCTGGTCGCCAAGGACACGCTGGTAGCGGACAATAAGGTGCAGATCACAGCCGCCTCCAACGACAGCGTCTACCTGTACTCGACAGCCGGTGCTGACTCCTTCATCTCCAAATATGAGCCTGCCAGCAGCACGATCAAGGATGTGAAGGTCGCCTTTGATAATCCCTGGCAGAAAGCGGTCTCCATCGCCACCT
>CAYOQW010000154.1:0-3954 GCA_964406175.1 uncultured Candidatus Saccharibacteria bacterium | reverse complement strand
GTATGTGATGGACCATTCCGTCGATGTGGTGATGGTCATGATGACCGCCTACGCCTCGATCGAAACTGCCATCCAGGCGACCCGCCTGGGAGCGTACGACTTCCTGGCCAAGCCCTTTACCCTCGATGAGCTTCGCTATTCGCTGCACAAAACCGCTCAGCATGTGATGCTGAAGAAAAAAGCCGCAGCCCTGGCCGAGGAAAAGAAGCAGATCAGATTTCAGTTCACCTCGGTGCTCGCTCACGAGCTCAAGTCTCCACTGGGGGCAGTTGAAGGCTACATGCGGATCATGAAGGACCGTATCGCTGGGGACTCGCTTGACGCGTATGGTGATGCTATTGACCGGTCGCTCGTTCGCCTCGACGGCATGCGGAAACTGATCTACGACCTGCTGGAGCTGACCCGTCTGGAATCAGGGCAGAAGAACCGTTCTCTTGCGTCTATCGACCTGACGGCGATAGCCCGGCAGTCGATGGAATCAGTACAGCCTGATGCTGACCTGAAAGGGATACAGATCAAGCTTGAATCACCTGAAGTACTGGAAATGCACGGGGACAAGAGTGAGCTCGAGATGATCCTGAACAATCTCCTCACCAATGCCGTCAAGTATAATCAGGAAAAAGGAGCTGTGACGCTTACGCTCTCACAGGAGGACGGTGCGGTCGTCATAGCCTGTCAGGATACCGGTATCGGCATGACCAAGGCAGAGGTAGCCATGCTGTTCGGTGAATTTGTCCGCATCAAAAATGACAGGACCAGCGGCATCCCCGGCAGCGGCCTCGGGCTCTCGATCCTGCAAAAGATAGCCGGACTGTATGGGGGTGCAGTCTCCGTCCGCAGCGTCCCCGCCAAGGGTTCTACCTTTACTGTCCGTCTACCACAAGGAGCAGACCGCACATGACCTGGATCCAGCTTTCTCTCATTTCCGCCATTTTCTCTGCCACCGCTGCGATCGTGCAGAAGAAAATGCTTCGCACCATCGATCCAATTCTCTTTTCTTTTTTGACATCTCTCCCCATCCTGGCCGGCACCATGTATTACTATCAGCCGGGTGTCTGGTCTACCTTGACCGTCTCCATGACCATGGCGTTCGTGTTCAAGACGTTCCTGTCGGCACTTTTTTTCGTCGCAGTTATGTACTCGCTGAAGAATAACGAACTATCCAGTGCTCTTCCCCTGCTTGCACTGACACCCGGCCTCGTCGCCGTTTCGGCGTTCTTTTTTCTGGGTGAAAAACTGCTCGTCCTCGAGATCATCGGACTGGTCTGTCTGCTGATCGGGCCGTACCTGCTTGAACTTCGTGTAGGTGAACCCTGGACCCGGCCTTTCACTTCGATCGCACGTCAGCGGAGCAGATGGTTCATCATTGCAGCTCTAGCCTTGTCGGTCGCGACGTCGCTTCTGGATAAATATTTTCTCAAAACCAAGCTGACCCCGAATAATTTCCTTTTTCTCCAGCATTTCTACATGGTGCTCATTTTCTCTGTCTTTCTGCTCGTGGCCTTGCTGTTCAAAAAGGTGGACCTGAAGGTACAGCGGCGAACGCTGTCCACCTGGACCGCCTGGGCAGGGCTCATCCTGATCGGGGCGATCACGGTCATCTACCGGGCTGCCCAGATATTCGCCATCAAAAAAGCCGATTCGATCGCCATGGTATTGTCGATCAAACGGCTTTCTGTATTCTTTGCAGTGGTCATCGGAGGCAGACTGTTGGCTGAGAAATCGCTTCTGAGGAAGTCGATCGCGACCGCGATCATCATCGCAGGGACGCTCTGCATCATCCGGTTCAACTAGACGAGGTGCGTGCGACCTTCGATATTCAGCTGGTCCTTTGGGGTGGCCAGAAGTTTGGCGACGGATTCGGTCAGGACCTGGGGAGATATTGGTTTGTCGATGAAGAGGTCTACAGGGAGGAATTCGCCGTCTTTCTGGGGATCGAATTTCATGCCGCTTTTTTCGTTGATCGAGGTGAGCATGAGGATGGGAACGTTCTTCAGCATGGCATCCTGCCGGAGCGTGTAGGCGACATGGAAGCCTTCGGTGTCGTTGGTCATCATGACATCGAGGACGATGACCTCGGGCTGCCATTCCTGGGCTTTTTTCACACCATCGGTGCCGTTGGAGGCGGTCTGAACTTCATGGCCGACCGCTTCTAGGATCATGCGGCAGCTTTGCTGGATATCGAGATCGTCATCGATGCAGAGGATCCTGGCCATGGGGTCACCTGAGGTAAGTAGATTAACTGCGTTTTCCGTCTCTGTCGGGACTGGTCCACGCAAGCCAGAGAATAGCATATTCGACAAGCTGTGGCAAAGGTTCAGAGCGTTGTTCCTGCCTCGGTGAAGTGACGGCGTTCAGACTTTTGTTCCGTCGTGTCAAAACGAGTATAGTAGTGAAGAAATTTAGCTGTTCATGAGTGGTATCTTACGTATGTGGCGAGCACTTCGATCGAGGAATTTCAGGCTGTACTATGCTGGACAGGGCGTGTCGCTCATCGGGACCTGGATGCAGCAGATCGCCATGAGCTGGCTGGTGTACCGGCTCACCGGTTCGTCCGCCATGCTTGGATTCGTCACCTTTCTGACGCAGGTACCGATCCTGTTCCTGTCGCCGTTCATGGGAGTCCTGACCGACAGGTTCCCTCTGAAAAGGCTGATCATCCTGACCCAGGGAGCAGCACTTGTGCAGGCAGCTGTGATCGCCTATCTGACGCTGACCGATCAGGCCACGATCCCGATCATTGCGGTACTTTCGCTCGTGCTGGGGACGATCACAGCCCTCGATATGCCCGTGCGGCAGGCTTTTGTCATCGAACTCGTGGACGACCGTGCTGATCTGCCTAATGCATTGGCACTCCATTCGGCACTCGTCAATGTGGCCCGTCTGGCTGGACCGGCTATTGCCGGGATCCTGGTTGCGGTGATCGGGGAGGGCTGGTGTTTTGCCCTGAACGCGGTCAGCTATGGATTCGTTCTGATCGCACTGATCAACACCAGGGTCCGACCTCGCGACGTCAGCAGAGTAAAGAAAAGCATGCGGCGTGAGCTCGTTCTAGGCCTGCACTATTTGCAAGAACATACATCATTACTCATGGTGGTGCTGCTCGTCGCATCCATGAGCATGGTGGGCAATTCGTACTTTGTCATCATGCCTGTTTTTGCTGATCGGGTGATGGGCGGCGGTGCCTATATGCTGGGATTTCTCATGGCTGCTTCGGGTGCTGGAGCTTTGATCGGGGCTCTGGGCCTTGCTCGTCGGAAAAATCTTAAGACCTTGCACCGCTCAATGTGGTGGTCGGTCCTGCTGCTGGGTGTGTTCCTCGTCGGCCTTTCTGTGACACCGGTCCCTTTGCTCGCATTCGCTTTGATGGCGGTCACTGGTTTCTGCCTCGTCAACATCAACGCTGGTGCCAACCTCTACCTGCAGTCGTCTGTGGATGATGCCATGCGCGGCAGAGTGATGAGCTGGTTCTCACTGGCTTTTCTGGGAGTGCCTGCACTCGGAGGGCTGTTCGCCGGGTATCTAAGCCAATTATTGGGCGTAGCTGCCGCTATTTGCATTCTGGGCAGCTCGACCGTGATCAGTGCGATCGTGTTCCGGGGCAGGATCGGGCCGGTCAGGGCGATTGACTAGGCAGGGCAGGACAATTATCATACCAGATACATCTGCTATGAAGGAATGGTGCTATGGCACATGACCGTATCGGTATTCTCGATTTCGGGGGGCAGTATGCCCATCTGATCGCCAAGCGTATTCGCGATCTTGGTGTTCATTCTCAACTGTTTCCTGGCGATTGCCGGTTCGAGGAACTGTCAGAGCTGAAGGGGATCATCCTTTCTGGCGGTCCTTCATCTGTTTCTGCCGTTGATGCGCCCGATTTTGATACTCGAATTCTGACTTCAGGGATACCAGTTCTTGGATTGTGCTACGGGCATCAACTCGTGTCCTATCACC
>CAYOQW010000153.1:0-3966 GCA_964406175.1 uncultured Candidatus Saccharibacteria bacterium | reverse complement strand
CTTAATTTTTTACCCACCTTGTCCGGAATGTATGCGTCCAGTACAATAAATTGCCAAGACATCAGGAGTTGTGTATACTGATGCAGTATTGAGACTACAGGGGAGGGAGGTGAGTCAGTTTGTTGAAAGTCAAAGTCGGGAAGACCGAACCAATCGATTCCGCTATGCGACGCCTGTCCAAGAAAGTGCAGAAGGCCGGGCTGGTGGCAGAGATCAAACGCCGTATGGCGTTCGAAAGCCGCAAGGCACGGGTCAAACGCCGTAAAGCATCCACTATCAGACGTGAACGTAAGCGCGCAGGTTTGTCCGTTTAATTCCTAGTGAGATGGTCCTATGCCATCGAACATGTATCTACGTCTGCAGAGCGAATTAAAGCAGGCCATGCTTGCGCATGATGAAATGCGTCGGGATACTATCCGTCTCATAATCGCTGCCTGTAAGTTCCAGAGCGTCTCGCTCGAGGGCGAGCTTTCTGATGATGATATCGTCGGCATCCTGGTCAAGGAAAAGAAAGTGCGCCAACAGAGTATTGAAGAGTATCGCCTCGGCGGCAGGCTTGATCTTTGCGATCGTGAGGACAGGGAGATGCAGGTCATCAGCACGTTCCTTCCGCAGCAGCTTTCACTCGAGGAGATCGAGATAGCGGTGCGGGTGGCAGTGAAGGAGACCGGTGCACTGACGATCAAGGACATGGGCCGGGTCATGGCATTACTGAGCCCTCTGAAGGGCAAGGCTGACATGCAGATCGTCAGCGCAAAAGTGAAGCAGATCCTCAGCTGAACGAATAAAGAGTTTGTCAAAAAAAAGCGGGTGTTACACCCGCTTTTTTTTGATGTATATCAGTTGAACGTTAGACTTGGTAGAGTCCCTGGATGGCGACCATGACATCATCGAACAGATGATCCCATTCTTCCTGGCTGATCTCTCTGTCATGCTGGCCGGGGGATTTCTGGGGAGAGCCGAAAACGACGATCTTGGTCTGTTTTTTGCCATCTTTTTCTACCATTTCGATGCTCACGATAGAAGCACCGTGGAATTTGAGATAAAAACGTTCGATACCCTGCTCGATATCTCTCGGATCGACATACTGGTCATTCCAGCCACGTTCGCCACCGGCTTTCAGCTGGTAGTAGAAGTTCTCCTCAGAGTAGGCGCTTTTGGTGCGTAGGACTGGGTTCGTTTTTGCCTTTGGTTTGGTGATGGTCTTCGTCATGCCGATTCTCCTGTTTATTTGCTGATGTCTAAGTGAAGAGCTGATCTATCGATCAATGAAGTTCAGGCGGAGGGTATGCAGCGCTTTGATAACGGAATCCTGGTATTCTCTCAGCTGCTGCGAATCGACCTGCGCGTCCTGAGCGGGCAGGTCCTCTGGATTGCCGAACACGTTGATCGCGGTCTTTTTCTGTTCACCCTCGGTGACGAGTTCTACCTGAGCCATCGGCACACCGTAGAATTTCAGGTAAAAACGGTCCTTGCCCGAAGCGCAGTCCGCAGGATCGAGATAGACGTCGTTCCAGCCGGATGAACCGCCCTGTTTCAGCTGGTAGTAGAAGTCCATGTCGGTAACCGCTACTTTTGCGACTGGAGGCTGTTCGATGGTCAGGGTCTCGGAAGTTCTTCTTTTTGTCATACGGTGATCCTCAATATAGAAGCCGGCTGAATTGAGAGCAGTGCGTCTGAAAAACGACGCTGCGAGCCTCTTTCAACTACAAATTTACTCGTAATTATACCTAAAGTCAAGGCTGGTTGGGTTTTTTTGCGCCGTGCTGTTTTATGATACAATCGCACCCGTCATCAGATGCTCATGAGGGGGGTAGTGTGTCAGGAGACCAAAGCAGAAAACGTGTACTTATAACGGGCAGTAATGGCGTCCTGGGAACGAAATTGATCGAGGCCGCGATCGCGGACCATGAGGTCATCGCGACCGACCTGCAGCCGGAAGCGCTGAACAGTTTTCTCGGTACGTTCACGTATGTTCCCATGGATATCACTGAGCAGGCTCAGGTCGCGCGCGTTTTTGAACAGTTTCGGCCGTCACTGGTTATTCATGCTGGCGCGTATACCGATGTCGACGGCGCTGAAAAGAACCGGGATCTTTGCTACCAGGTCAATGTCATCGGCACGCAGCACGTGGCCGTTGCGGTGCAGGGCAAACTGGTCTACGTGTCGACAGACTATGTCTTTGACGGGACATCTGGTCCGTACCGGGAGGGAGATGCCGTACATCCGCTTGGCTGGTACGGAGAGACGAAGCACCAGGGAGAGCAGGCTGCCTCGAACAACGCAGACGATGTGCTCATCTGCCGGACATCGACGCTGTACGGATTTGCTCCGAACATTACTAAATATAATTTTGTCGGCTGGGTGCTCCGTCAGCTCGAGCAGGGCAGGCAGGCCAGGGTCGCGACCGACCAGTATGTGAATCATACGATCGCGGAAGACCTGGCGGCCACGGTCCTTGCTCTGGCGGCTTCCGGGCAGCGGGGTGTCTACCATACCGCGGGTGAAGACCGGTTGTCGCGCTTCGAGTTCGCGAGACGCGCTGCTGAACAGTTTGGCTTCGATCCCTCACTTCTCATACCGGCGACCTGCGCGGAACTCGGATGGACAGCCCTGCGGCCACTGGAGGGAGGATTTGTCATGGACAAACTGCATCAGCATCTTACAATGATGGGTACAGAGCAGCAGCTCGCCATCATCAGGAATACGTTTCCATGGGCGAATGCTACTGCTTGATGTCCTGGATCTTTTTCAGCTAAGAACAGGGGGGTACTTACGTATGAATACGCCGATCTCGATCGTCACCGTCAACTGGCGGAGCAAGAAGTTCCTTCTGGGGATGCTGGATTCTCTGCAGGCCCAGGACTATCGGCCTCTGGACGTCATCGTGGTGAATAATTCCAGTGAGGATGAGCTGGCGCTCGAGAAGTACAGCCAGCAGGGGCTTTCGGTCCGGGTCATCGATCCTCATGCGAACCTCGGATTTGCCGGCGGAACCAATCTGGGCATCAAAGCTGCCACGGCGCCCTATATCATGATGCTGAATCCTGACACACTGGTGCCAGTGGGTTCGCTTGCCATTCTGATCGGTGCCATGGACGCCGACCCGACCATCGACGTCGCACTGCCCAAGATCATGCTGGGCAAGGACACTGATCTGTTCGACCGGTCCTGGGACGGCTACAGCCGCTGGGGGCTGGCTTTGACCATTGGCTATCAGGAGCGGGATGTCGGCCAGTTCGACGATCGGACGGACGTTTTTGGCGCGCGCGGTGCAGCCTGTTTGTTCCGGCGGTCTTTTTTTACTGACATCGGATACCTCGATGAAGACCTTTTCGCGTTCTATGAGGATGCGGACCTTAATCTCCGAGGCCAGAGCCAGGGTAAGCGGTTCGTGTTCGTCCCGGCTTCCAGGATCATCCATTTCGGCAACGCGACGACCGGCAGCCTCCATAATCCGACGGTAGACCGCCTGTCAGCACGGAACAAGATCCTCGTCTTCGTGAAGAACATGCCGGGTTTTCTGCTGTTCTGGCATGGCTGGCGCCTGCTGCTCCTGCTCTGTGCGCAGGCTGTGCAGCATACGTTCATCATTCATGATGCGAAGGCGTTCTTTTCGGGGATAGTCGATGCGATCAAGCTGCTGCCGAAGTTTATCGCCAAGCGGAGGGAAGTCCAGGCGAAACGATCGGTCGGCATCTGGGACCTGAACAACAGACTGAGACAGAGTGAACGTGATTTTTCGGCTTCGCTCAGGAGGCTGAGAGAACAGCAAAAGACCCAGAAACCCTGGTTTTTTCTCATACACAAGTAGACCTCTCATGGCATATGCAGTGCAGATATTTCTTTTCCTGATCATACTTCTGCCCAAGCTCACCCTCATATCCGTCCCCGGCAGCGGGGTCGGGATCAGGTGGGATGATTTCGCGGTCGCGCTCCTCGGGCTTGTCACGATCTTCTATCTGG
>CAYOQW010000152.1:0-3982 GCA_964406175.1 uncultured Candidatus Saccharibacteria bacterium | reverse complement strand
GCCTCGTACAAAGCACTGAGGTGGCCACCATACAGGGCGATAGTGAGAATATCAATCAAAGCACTGAGGTGGCCACCATACAGGGCGATAGTGAGAATATCAATTTCAGTCGGAGGTATGTGATCACCGGCAAGCTCTAATTCCTGAGAGATCACATCGTCCAGTATGGTGACGGTCTCGAGGTACAATCGATCATGGTCAGTTTTGGGGATCAAGGTCGTTGCCCTGCTGAATTCCAGCGGGTTGCGTGACAGTCTCTCTAGCGAGACTGCCATCAGGAATTGAGCGATGATCCGCCGGTTTGTGTTGAGATCGGACTCGATGGGACCCTTATCTTTTTCAAACGCATTGATCAACAGAACGGCATGGGCCAGGCCATTGAGGATCGCATAGGCCCTGTCATGACCGTCGGATGTAACATCGTGAAGATCCGGGATCAGGCTATCGAGTTCGGCCTTCAGGGCTGATGGTTTGAGCATCTCTACGTTGGTAGTGATCTCACCGAGCAGTATGCTCGAGTCAGAACTATCCTCAAGCGGCCTGCGTGCGTTCCCATCGGCTTCCAGAGTTATTGAGACTATCCCGGAAGTGTCGAGTTGTTCGACCAGCGTGCAAAATTTGTCGAGTGTTTGTCGCAAAGTCATAGTACGCAGTATCCCTCAGGTGAAATAAAGTGAAGTATAGCATACCATGCATCCGCAGATCAAGGAATACCCGTTTAGACTGTGTAGGATCCGACGCTGACACGCCGCAGCTCGTTGACATAGGCATGCCCGTCCAGGGCCAGGCCCAGATCGTGCACGATGGACCTGACGTACGTGCCTTTGGAGCAATGTATCCTGAGCCGGAACCGGGGCAAGCCGCCGGTCGCCTTGACCGCTGCTATGAAGTCGAGTACTTCGATCTTGAAGATCTCGATCATCCGAACCGGCAGGTCTTCGGTTTTGATCTCTTTGCCGGCATGGGCTGACTCGTAGAGCCGTTTGCCGTCGACACGGACGGCGGAGAACACAGGCACCCGTTGTTCCTGTTTGCCTTGGAATTTCAGTAGAGCGGCATCGATCTCTGACCGCTTCAGGCTTTTGACGCGTTCACTCGGTGTGATCGCGGTGATCTTGCCTTCGGCATCGAAACTGTCGCGTTCTTCACCGAACACGCCTTCGACCTCGTAGGTCTTGTCGAGTCCTTCGAACTCCTTGGCGCGCTTGGTGGCTTTGCCGACCAGAAGGATGAGAAGGCCAGAAGCAAGAGGATCAAGTGTTCCGGTGTGTCCGACTTTTTGGGAATAGCGGCGTTTGACCGCAGCGACGATGTCAAATGACGTGGGGCCAGTAGGCTTGTCGACGCAGAGGATGCCGTCTTTTGGCGCTTCAGATGGGAGTGCATCGTGGAACTGGTCGACGATGGCACGTTTTTCTTCGTAGGAGATCATGTTTGTCCTTCAGCAGGTAGTTGGTATAATGCACGTGACATTTTGTAGGATGGTCCACCATGGTAGCCAAAGACAGACAGCTCTACATCCCCCCTGAGAACGTCACTGCCAAGCTTGCGGTCCTGCCGCAGAAGCCTGGGGTGTACCTGTACCGGGACGCCAGGGGTGAGATAATCTATGTGGGTAAAGCCATCCGGCTGAAATCCCGAGTACAGTCCTACTTCCGCAATGATCCGAAGGCGACAGCCAAGACCGTGGTCCTGGTCCGCAATATCGCGGAAATGGAATACATCGTGGTCAACAATGAGCTCGAAGCTCTGATCCTCGAGAACAATCTCATCAAGGAGCACAGGCCCAAGTATAACATCCGGATGAAGGATGACAAAAACTATCTGTACCTGAAGATAACGCGCGAAGATTTCCCTCAGGTACTGCTGGTCAGACGCATGGTCAAGGATGGGGCGCGTTACTTTGGCCCATACACCTCAGCATCTGCCATCAGGTATTCTTTGAGCCTGGCTGAGAAGCTTTTTGCCTACCGCAAGTGCGAGCATGAGTTCAACGAGCAGGAAGGCAAACCACGGAACCCCCATGGCATCCGGCCCTGTGTGCAGTTCCAGATCGCCCGCTGCATCGGCATCTGCAAACCAGAGATCAGCAAAGCTGAGCATGACCAGATCATCGGGCTGGTGATCGACTTCTTTTCCGGGCACGGCCGGGAGATCCTGAATTCTTTGGAAACCTCGATGCTGAATGCTGCTTCGGACATGCAGTTCGAAAAGGCTGCCGCCCTGCGCGACCAGATCAATCAGATCAAGACCATTCTGGAAAAACAGCACACGGTCTCGACTGATCAGATGGACCGCGATGTGTTCGGCTACTCCATCGTGGGGCAGTCTGCCTGTGTCCATCTGTTCCGGGTCCGTCAGGGCCTGCTTTTGGGCCGCGAAGAATTTTCGCTCGACTGCGGAGGCGATTGCGAACCGGAAGAGGTGCTGAGACGTGCTATCACCGCTTACTATGAAAAAGCGTTCGAAATACCCAAGGAGATCCTGGTCCCGGTGGATCTGGAAGACGTTGCCGCACTGCAGGACTGGCTCGATACGATGAGGCTTCAGCTGCCTGAGCAGGAGAATTCGAGGATCAAAACCACCATAGTTCGTCCGCTCATTGGAGAGAAGAAAAGTATCGTCGACCTCGCTTCCCAGAACGCAGAGCAACGGCTGCTCGAGATGATCGGCCAGTGGAAGAGCCAGGAACAGCGGGCTGCCGCCGGACTTGCAGAGATCAAGGAAGCCCTAGATCTGCCCCGCCGACCAGAACGCATCGAGTGCTACGATATTTCACACCTCGGCGGCGAAGGGACGGTCGGTTCCATGGTGGTGTTCGTGAACGGCGAGCCGAAGAAAGAGGATTACCGCAAGTTCAAACTGAAGACCGTCAGCGGCGGTGACGATTTCGCTGCCCTTCAGGAAGTCCTGGAACGCAGGTTCAAGCATCTGGGAGGAGTAGCGATCGGCGTGGAGGGCCTCAGCCTGAGACAGGCCACACCCAAAGCCATGAAGTTCATCGAAGAGAAACTGATAGAAGAGCAACTTGATAGTTCGATGCTGTCGCATGAGCAGTTCCTGGTGCTTCGCTATCAGGGCGAGATCGTCGGCTTTGGCCGGGTCAAAGAATACGGGGAACAAACGTTCAAAGAAGCAAATCATCAAATAAGCAATGAAACGAAAGACCAAAAAGGCGTACTGTACGAGCTCGGCTCGCTGTGGGTCAAGAAGGAGCTGCGGGGCAGGAAATTCGGGTACATGTTGATGTCGGAGCTCGTCCAGAGGACCAAAGCGAGGGTCATCTACCTCATGTGCCGGGAAAAGATGGCGAGTTATTATGCCGGATTCGGATTTCTCCAGATCGAGACCATGCCGGAGGAGCTGAAGGAAAAGAAAGAACGTGTCTGCAGCAGTTTCGGTCCGATCGCCGTCATGCGGTTCGACAAGACCATTCGCAAAAAAGAAGACCTCTCCTTCACGGCACTGCCTGATCTCGTGCTCATCGATGGTGGTAAAGGACAGCTGTCCTCGTCGGTCGAGATCCTGGAGAAAATGGGGCTGATCAGAGAACCAAAGCAGCAAATCGTCAAAGAAGCAAAGAAGCAAAAGATCAAAAAGACCAAGAAGTCTACCGACAAAGAAACCAAGATCATCAAGCCTAAGATGTGGGAGCGGTTCGTTTTCCCCATAGCTTCGCTCGCCAAGCAGGAGGAACAGGTATATCTGCCCTGGCAGACCGGACCGGCGATCCTGCCTCCGGATAAGGCGGGTGGGCTGCTGCTCAGGTCGCTTCGGGACGAAGCACACCGGTTCGCCGTCACCTACCAGCGAAAAGTCCGGGGTAAAGCCTTTCTGGAGGACGCCTAGATGGTACGACTGGTACTGGCTTCTGCCTCGCCGCGGCGAAAAGAGCTGATGAATCGTTGGGGAGTCACGTATCGCCTGTCTCCTGCAGATATCGATGAAGAGGCCGCATCGAAAGCTCTCGGATCTACTGATC
>CAYOQW010000151.1:1765-4005 GCA_964406175.1 uncultured Candidatus Saccharibacteria bacterium | reverse complement strand
GCGCGTGATGCACTCCAGGCTGCGGCAGCTGAAGGTACCTTTCTCCAGCATCAGCATATCGCGAGAAAACTTGCCAAGCTCAGCGGCAGCGGCACGGGCAGGAACCGTCCGACCCGGGAACAGACTATTCAGGCACAGGTCCTCTGGGAAGAACTGCACCAGCTGGCAGCCGCGACTACTGTGCTGACAGGACAAGAGCCGAACGAACAGACACAGGGACTTCAGCTCGATGCCTACACGCGCATCGAAGCTCAGGCAGAGCAGATCAGACAAGCGGTCGAAGCCCGTATCGATCAGACCGTGGTCCGGCTGGACATCCAGAGCCTGGTGGCCCGCGCCATGGGCTCCGCAGCATTTGGGACAAAAGAAGCACGCAGAGCTGCTGTCATCGCAGCCTACAGCAATGGTGTATTTGATACCTTGCTCGCCGGGATCGGCGATGAAACCAGCAATTCCAGCAGCAGAACTATCATGAACTCGGCCGAGACCCTCAGACCGGTGCTGATGCAGCACCTCAGAGAACGCTATGGGGTCGGGAATGATGAACGTACCGTAAAAGCCGCTGAACCGCCTCTGACGATCGAGGGATATCAGACGCTTGCACAGACCCAGGCCCTCAGTCTGGAGCAACTCGGACTGCTGTATGACCTGACCGCCGAGGCCCGCTTCTGCAAAACGATGCCTGAACGAGATGCAATAGTGCTTCAATCGCTTATTCAGCATGCCCAGAATCTGCTCAAAAGACTGGAAGCTCCCTGGAGCAACGAAAAGGATCTCTATGGGGTACTGTTCAACCTCAGGAAACCTGATCTGCAGATAGAGCGTATCAATGGTGCCGAGCTGAACCAACCGCTGATGAGGCAGACACTTTCTCACGTTGAACATGAGCTCACTCGTCGAGCCGAAATGTTCCTCAAGGGCATGATCGATGCACGTACAGCCAACCCGGATCCAGCAGAACAGCAGGAAGAACTATTAGAATTATTCAGGATTCTTTACCTTGCACTGGAAAAAAGATCGGATGATCTCTATCCATCCACCATCAATGCGCTGAAACAGGCACGTGATACCTGCGGGGCTCTCAGTAGAGCTCTAGAACAGGAGATCAAAAAGCACGAAGAAAAAAAGACCCAGCAACGGATCCGTAACGCTGAGCAGGATCATCTGCAGTCTATAGTCGAAAGAGATTCACTGATCACTCCAGAACAGCGCGCTACGCATGAACGATTCATCAGTCTACAGAGCGAGCTCAGTTCACAGATACCTGTACTCGTGGAGCATATTGTCGAACTCGCGCCTGCCCTGAGCCTGGAACAGGTCAGGAGGAACATCAGGCTCACCGCGGTCCTGGAACAGTTACTACCGGCCTACTACATGACTCGGGAACAACTCACACCGGATGATCCCCGTCTCCCCGGGACGGTCACCCGCATGGAACAGCTGGCGCACCATATCCAACAAGATACTGAACCGCCTGAATGTGCCATGATCCGGCAATTGCTCACACCACCTGGGGAATCCCCCCTGGAAAGAGAGCTGGCGATCCGGGACTTTGTTCATGCGGAAATGCAAAGACGAGCAGACCAGAGCATTCCGCCCATAGGTCCTAGAGAAGCATCCCTGTATGAAGCACTGCTCCTCACCTCACATGGTTTGGAACTGGTCTATCTGAATGATACTCTCATGGATTCTCTCGGCCTCACCACCATCATCGATGACGCTGACACCGCCGTTCGCAATCGTGCTGGAGGAGAGAGCGGCAATGAACTGATCTCTCTCGCATTGAACTCAGTGAACACCATACGATACCTGGACGAACAGAAAGCCGACCTGTTCGGAAGACTGACCATGACCCTTTCCCGCTGCGGCATCCGGAGAGAAAAGGACCCCTACTCCAGAGGATCGATATTTGTCCCGACAACGTCTGATCTGGATTCTGCGACCAGAGAAACCTACGAGATCTCTCATGGCATGGGTTCGTATCTGCGGACCCAAGGGCTCGAGGTACTTGACCGCGTCGCTGGCTATGAACAGGCTGCCGAGCTTCAACTAGAATCCGACCGCCAGCAACGGAGTATAGCGAAGATCAGATCCAGACTCGACACCTGCACATCGATCCAGGATGCCATTGCACTAGCGAATGAGCTGAAATATGCATTGTATGATCAACAGAAGCATCGACAAAAAATCATTACTGCCGCGGCGCGCTGCCACCAGAATGACCCGAGGCCAGCAACAGA
>CAYOQW010000151.1:0-1755 GCA_964406175.1 uncultured Candidatus Saccharibacteria bacterium | reverse complement strand
GATATCAAAACAAAGGTCAGGGTACTGGAAGCCATCCCTACGGGATTGAACCGGCACCGGATCGACCTGGAACCCCATATTAAAGAAACCCAGAAAAAGATCGCCCAAGCTCTTGCTGAGATCCAGATCCAGCGAGCCGCAATTCAGGACAACGCAAAACAGAACATTTTTCAAAAGATCCGCGGCTTTCGCGGTCTGTTCACCAGACATGCCGCTGCAGAAGCGCAACCAGTTGTGGATATCACCACACAGTTCTATGAAGGTTGGGGCAAAAAACCAGGATTCATGGAATACTGTCTGGAATCAGATGATGGAATGCTGGCTGCGCTAAGCGGTGGCGACTATCAATGCCTCCCCGACCCTCTGGAGATCCTGACAAGGAAACCACCTGCATTTTCAGCCGTCGGGTCAGGTGCTGATGACATCCTGCGGCAGAAACAGGAGTATCTCGAACAATTGAACGCAGCTCTGATGCAGTATCAGGCAGACCTGCTGGCCAATACCAGGGCTGCCATGACTCGCGCTATTGATCAGATCACCAATACAGCCATCATGGCAGAAACACGCAGCACAACCGCACGAGAATCCCTGAAGGCTACTGCCCTGACCCGCAGCTATCTGTCTCAGAGGGAAAAGAAAGTTGAGACGACCACCCCGGCTGCCGCTTCTACCGCAGCTGAGAGACCACTGGACCCAACAGAGACCCCCCAACTGGCACTCCTGCACAGCATCTGGCAGGCTGGCCTGACGAGAGCTCTCACGATTGAGCAGTGTGAACAGGTCTTGAACACGAGATTCCAGCCCTCGCTAACAGGTATTGATGCTGTCCGTCATACGGAGATCTACACTGCCCGCGGTGATTACCGCTGGCTCGCTTCAGCAATAGACACGATCAACAAAAATGGTCTTGATCCGTTGTCAAATCTCACGGTACCCGGTGAACTGACCAACGGCACCGTAGTAAATATCGTCAGGCGTGAGATAGCACGACAGATCGGAGTTGTTCTTGAAGCGCACTATGCACGCATACTCCAGGGACTTTCTGATGACCGTCGCGGGCTCGTAGACATGAGACGCATGATCGAACAACAGTTCACCTGGGGTGAACAGCCTGAACCGATCAAAACAATCCTCAGCAAATGGCTTGCTGCCGCCGATGCAAAGATCAATGAACTGACGCCCGCCGCCAGTATCCGCTCACAGGACAGAAACGCCCGAGGTGACGCCCCCCTGGAGATAGAGCCGCTGCAGCGCAATGATCTACGGCTCAGAGGACTGATGAACATAGCCGAACGCACGGTCAGATGCATCATCGACCAGATCCCTGCCGAGACACCTGATCGCATGGCTGCCGTCCTCAGACTGCAAGCCGTGCTGGAGCAGCTGACGGTCGCCTACTGCACCCAGTCGCACAAACGCTGGCACAGCACCATAAACCTGAACAGTTCTGCGGTAGATCTCGTACAAATGACCGAGATGCTCAACCGAAAAGACCAGATACCACTCACCGAGTTTTCCGACATTTCTGGAATGTGCACCGCTAATGAGGAAACCAACACGGCCAATCTGCATGCTTTCATGCAAAAGATAGGTGCAAAGAGAGAAGCCGGCCAGCTGGGAAGTGACGAGGCCTCTCTCTACCTCGGCATTCTGCTCACACTGAACACCCTCGGTTTCACCCACATCGAGCCTTCTGCCATCGGACCTCTGCACCTCGCTGAAAGTCTCCGTCAGGATATTCACACTCTCTATGCA
>CAYOQW010000150.1:0-4044 GCA_964406175.1 uncultured Candidatus Saccharibacteria bacterium | reverse complement strand
CAAATACCTTATCCGTTCGAGAGACGGGACCAGCAGGATCCGCAGTACGACCAGTGCAGGCCCGAGAGTCACAGCTCCTAGAGCGGTGCCGGCCAGGACGGCCGTCGCGCCTGTTGCCGTCCCCGCAGCTCCGATCCCGGTCCCTGCGGCTGCACCTGTCCCTGTACCGGCAGCAGTTCCTGCGACACCTGCCCAGCCGGGTCAGAGGATCATATCAGCCTCCACGTCGTTCTCACCTCCCAATGTTCCTTCACCAGCTCCCCGGACCAATCCGCCCGTCCAGCAGAGGGCACCGGGTGCTCAGCAGCAGCGTCAGCCGAACAACCGTCAGCAGCTCCGTGCGCCCCAGCGGCCGATGCAGTCAGCGGTCAAGCCAGTTGTTGCAAGCAATGCGCAGGAACAGGACATCAAGCATCTGGCGTCCCTGGAAAAAATGTGGAAAAAGTAGGCACAACGGCTCAACGCCGCCCTCTCGGGCGAGCCTCGCCAAGAGCGGGAAGCGCAAGATCAGAGCATCAATAATCAAGTTAGCAGAGGTCAGAAGTGGGCAAACGCTATCTCGTCACTACTCCTATCTACTATATCAATGACAAACCGCACGTCGGGCATACGTACTGCACCGTGGCTGCTGATATCCTGGCGCGCTGGCATCGGCTGAAGGGTGAAGATGTCTATTTCCTCACCGGGACTGACGAGAATTCGCAGAAGACCGTCGAGGCAGCCGCCAAAGCCGGGCAGGGCGTCAAGGAGTACACCGACGCCATGGCTCAGATCTGGGAGTCGACCTGGCGCGAGCTGGGCATTTCCTTTTCATCGTTCATCCGGACGACGTCAGACGAGCATAGAGCAGGTGTGACGAAGTTCTGGCAAAAAGTCGCCGAGGGTTCGGTCGGCGCTCAGCCGAACATCTACAAGGGTGAGTACATCGGACTGTACTGCCAGGGCTGCGAAGCCTATGTGAAGCCCGGCGACCTCGTCGACGGTCTGTGCCCGAACCACAAAAAGGCACCGATCCAGCTGAAGGAAGAGAACTATTTCTTTGCCCTGCAGTCTTTTCGTGACCAGCTCCTAGCACACTTCGACGCCCACAGCAGCTTTGTTGCCCCGACCAAGCGGTCCAATGAAGTTCGGAACTATATAGCGGAGCACCTTGACCCGCTGAGCATTTCCCGGGCGACAGCCCAGTGGGGGATACCAGTACCGGGTGATGACAGCCAGATGGTCTATGTCTGGTTCGATGCCCTGCTGAACTACCTGACCGGCCTGGGCTATGGCTGGAATACTGACCTTTTGAGCACCTGGTGGAACGAAGAAACTGAGATCGTCCATCTGGTGGGCAAGGATATCATCAAATTCCACTGTGCGATCTGGCCAGCCATGCTCATGGCAGGCGGCGTGCGGCTGCCTGATCAGGTATTTGCTCATGGTTTTTTCACCATCGACGGCGACAAGATCAGCAAGTCCCTGGGCAATGCCATCGACCCCAAGGAGCTTTCTGCCCTGTACGGCTTTGATGCGGTCCGCTATTTCCTGTTCCGTGAGATCCCTTTTGGGGAGGACGGCGACTTCAGTTTTGAGCGGCTGAAGATGCGGTACACCCATGACCTGGGCAATGACCTGGGAAATCTCCTGAACCGCGTCATCGTGATGACTGAAAAATACTGCGAAGGCAAGGTGCCCGCGGTTCATGACGGCAGCGGTTTTGCGGTCAGGGAGGCTGTCGAAAAAGCCTGGACCGAGTATGCAAAACACATGGACAGCATCACGTTTGACAAAGCACTGGAAGCTGTCTGGAGTCTCCTTTCGACGCTCAACCAGTTCATTGACATAGAGAAGCCCTGGGTGCTGGTCAAGGAGAACCCTGAACGCCTGCCTGCCGTACTCTACGACCTGCTGGAGGCCTTGCGCCATGTGACCTGGATGCTCTACCCATTCATGCCCCAGATCGGTCTCAGGATGGCCGGTCAGCTGAATTTCGAGCTTCCTGATACGTCCAATACCTTGAGCGGCTTTGATCTGGCCCATGTCCGGAGCTGGGGCGGCCTGGCTGCTGGTACCGTGCTGAAGAGAGGGGATACTCTGTTCCCCCGTCTAGCCTAGTTCATACCTCTGTAGCCGTGCTATCTGGGACACCACTCATGAAGATCAGAACGCTGCTTGTTATTGCAACATTGACCATCCCGATGGTATTCTCCGCCTGCGGAGGGGAGGCCACGGGTACTCCGCTCGTCGGGGGGAATACCCAGAAGACCAGTACTGCACCCAAGTCAAACGGCCTCGCAGACCTGGCGGCACCAGCGGCGACCACTACTCCTCCAACTAATTCGTCTGTTCCACCTACGCCCATTAAAGAAGGATCAACCGTGCTTGATGGAAAAACGTTCCTCGCAGAAAATGCCAAGAAAACCGGTGTTGTCGTGCTTCCCAGCGGCTTGCAGTACAAGATCGTCAAGGCTGGTACCGGCGCCATTCCGAAGGCGACCGACACGGTCACCACCCACTATACCGGCACGCTCATCGACGGTACGGTGTTCGACAGTTCGGTCCAGCGTGGTCAGCCCGCCAGCTTTCCGGTCAACGGTGTCATCAAAGGCTGGCAGGAAGCCCTCCAGCTCATGCCCGTCGGGTCCAAGTGGCAGCTCTATATCCCCTCTGATCTGGCCTATGGTTCACGCGGCGCCGGCGGTGTCATCGGACCCAACTCAACGCTGGTTTTTGATATCGAGCTGATCTCGATCGATTAGGTTTGATCAGTGGAACGTATATTCCAAAAGCAATGTGCACCAAATGCACATTGCTTTTTTGTCTTGAGCAATTTCCTTACCCCGCCGTTCATAATTACGGTAATCCTTCGTACCACTGACTATCTAATATGCAGTGATCGCTCGGCTCGAACCAACAAAAAAGCCCGTCCTCTATGGAAGAACTGGCTCTTTAGATGAAAACTGTTCACTGTGGCGCGCCCGGAGGGACTTCCCCCTTCATCCCTCGTTGCCTCGGGATTACGGCCGCCTTGCTAGCCTCCCGCTTCGACGACTCAGCGAGGCGAGCGCCAAGGGCGGGAGGATAAACGTTCTCGTCCCTATGTTGCCCATGAAAAACAGGTCTCCTGTGCGAAGGGGGACCTGTTCTTGGTGTGATCGCACTCTGGCGCGCTTCACTGTCCGCTATGAGGGTATGGTTTCAGGAGAATCGGTTCTCCGATGCTGGCTTATTACTTCAATAGCATCAGTATTAAACTTATGATGCGGTCTTTGTCTTTGGGGTTACTCTCGGCGACCAGGAGGGTGAGTGCGGTCAGTGCCTCCGGAGTGAGGCTTCTGGTGTCCAGTATCCGGGCACGTCGAAGAAACCAGATGAAGGCAAAGGCACCGCTGCGCTTGTTCCCATCGACAAAGGGATGATTCTTGACCATGAAGTAGAGGAGATGTGCTGATTTTTCTTCTACGGTAGGGTATAGGTCTTTTTGACCAAATGACTGATATATTGTGCTCACTATTCCCTCAACACTTTCAGTCGTCCGTTCCGTTCCGAACAGATCAGAGGCTTCTTTCTTTGCGATCAGTTCATCCTTCAACTCGGCGAGGGCTGAACTGAGGTCTTTGGTCGTGATCTGTACCTGCTTTTTGCCTTTTCCTGTCTTCGGGGTTGCTCCCTTGTCATACGCATCGAGTGAAAACCAGGTGGATGCGAACAGTTTGACCAGTTCCAGCGTGTCGCCGGCTTTCATTTCGCTATCCGGAGGCAGAAGCTTCTTGGCCGTGTTGATCGCATCCAGAAATGCATCGTAGTTCTGGGAGAGTCGTTTTTTGTTGACGGTATAGCCATCGACAATGTGCTGGTGAAGAATTTTTGTCGCCCATTGGCGGAAGGATGTAGCCTTTTTGGAGTTGATACGGTATCCGATAGATAGGATCATGTCGAGATTATAGTATTCAATATAGCGGTTTATTGTTCTCTGTCCTTCTTTTTGAACTGTTGCAATTTTTGCAACAGTTGGTTTTCGTTCAAGTTCGGAAGTCCGATAGATATTGCTGATATGAC
>CAYOQW010000149.1:0-4066 GCA_964406175.1 uncultured Candidatus Saccharibacteria bacterium | reverse complement strand
GGGCTGCGGTGACGGCCGAGGCCTGGGTCTGTGTCTGGACCATATAGGCTTTCAGGAAGTCGAGATCAGGGATCTCTGAGAGCTGCTGGGGTGTTTTTTCTGAAAGCAGAGCGTGGGCGGCGGCCACATCAGCATCCAAGATACCGCTCGGAACCGTGGTGAAGCCCAGCTGATTGAGCCGTCTGGTCTGTTCCTGGATGGCCTGCATGGCGCCGTTGGAGAGTGTATCCGCTGAAGCCTTGCCGGCGGAGATCTGGTTGAAAATATCCGTAAGCTTTTTCACCGAGGCCCCATATTCGCTGAGCTGGCCGTTCGACAGAGCGAACAGGCCTTGAACCATGGCGGGTGTGAGGGATGCCGGGGAGTCGGAGGCGACTTTCAGCAGTTCGGCCGGGGACAGCGCCATGGCCGGGTGCAGGGACTTGGCTGCAGCTTCATCAGCCAGGGCAGTATCGGTCTGGGCAGGCTGTTTGAGAGGTTCTCCGGAAACTGCCTGACGGACCGTATCGGAGATGATCAATGACTTATCGCTGGTCTGGAAGACGGATTCTTTTTCGATTATCATTTCGACTGTGGCCACGGAGATCTGACCCGGTTGCCCGATCTGTTCGGGGTGCGCGTTGATCTGGTTGATCAGGCTGACGGCGATCGGCTGGTATCCGCTCTGGTTGCTCTGGATGCCGTCTGCGATCTTCTCCACATGGGCCGGGGTGAGCAGATCGTTCTGGTCCTGGACCAGTTTGGTCAGGCCGGGGATCGAGAGCTTGGGGCTGAGTTCCTTGAGGTCTTCGGACGAGAGTGAGGTGACGAGAGCTGCTGATACACGGGAGGGATCGGAGAGCTGTGCCAGGCCTGTCTCTACGGTTACTTCGCGCTGAGGCCTGTTGGCATCGACGCCGGAGATCAGGCTGACGAGCTTGTCCGGTACTTTGGTGACGACTTCTTTGGCGGCTTCTCTGAGCGCAGCATCATTGGGATTCTGCAGGAGGTCAGTGCCGAGGGTCTCTATCCCTACTTTCAGGACCTGCAGAGCTGCATTGGAAACATTGGCATCTGAATTCTGTACCATGCTGGTGAGGTGCCCGAGCTCGCTCGGCGCTTCGTGGTAGTGTTCGTGAATGATGGTGCTGGCCATCGCGGTCTCGTTGTCCGCACCGGTCAGGAGGTTGGAGAGGTATTTGATGCCGTTCTCTACCCGGAACAGTGATGAGGTGATGTTGTTGGACAGGGAATGCTTGTTGAACATGCTCGCCAGACGTTCGGTCAGGGTATCGAACCGGTTGGCTTTCAGCAGTTTATCAACGATCTCGGAGACGGGGGAGGAGGACGGCTTGCGTGAACCGCTCATATTGTCCTTGATGATCTCGGCGACCTCGAGATGTTCTCGCACCTGCTGCCGTTCCGGGAGCGGTGCTGTCCGTTTGAGCGAGGAAGGTGCCTGTCCGGAGATCTTTTCCAGGATCTGATTCCCGCCGCTCGGTGAGATCTGGGGAGGCGGGGCAGCATCACGTAGCTTCTGGTTCAGATCGTTCGACTTGGGGAGCTGCGCCAGATTAGCAGCTGATTCATTGTGCTGCTGCGGCGGCAGGTTCTGGGGTACGGCAGTACGCTGCGAAAATTTCTGTTTTGTGGTCTTGGTCGGCAGGGACAGAGAGATCATGCTCATGAACGATGGGACAGCAAGCATCAGGGCGAACGTGCCGATGCCGATGAACACTCTGAGGAAATCATCAGTCAGCCCGATGCGTGCAAGTGAGATTCCGATGAGGAAAATAATGGCCACGAGCGGACCGAGAATAACGAGACGGAAGAAGTTCTTCCACCAGGTATTGAAGAGTGTCTGGGTCGAGGGCAGCAGCCAGAGGAGGAATACTATGGGTGCCGTGACCACCAGGAGCCAGAGTCCGGCAGACCGGACTACGAGCAGGACGTCGACCGCTGCGGTCGTCGCAAAGACGATGAGCAGGGTGAATACTGAGACCAGGTCATTGGTGAACAGGCTGTTCGACGTATTGGCGTAGCTGCTGGAAAGCAGGCTGCCGAACAGCAGGTTGGGAGCACCGGACGAGAGTCCCAGCGTATTGCCGGACACGCCGGAACGTGCAAAAAGTTCGATCCCTGGCAGTCCGGCGGAAATGGCAGATGAGATCGAACTGGCGCTGGTGAGGAACACATTGGTGATGATCAGCGAGAGGTCGGTGAAGAACTGCACCAGCGGGAGGCTGCCGTTCACGAGAAAGATCGCGGCTATGTAGCGGGGTAGGATCCTCTTGATGTTGTAGGATGATATGTTCCATTCCATGCTGATAGCGAGACCGGTGAACGCTATCAGGATGATGAACCCGATGTTGGCAAATCCGAGCGTGATCCGGTGGATCGACTGCAGGGACTGTGTTCCGCTGAGCTCGCTCAGTCCAAAGTTCAGCAGTCTTCCGAACAGGGACAAAAGCCAGCTCACGATCTTGACGAGTGCGGTCTTCATCTCGGACCACATGCCGTTGCTCACGGAAAGTGTGCTGATGGCCGAACTGATGATCTCGTTCAGGCTCTGTACCTTGGTCGCGGCCTGCTCGCTCCGGGAGCTGAGGTCCCGGATCACGGCATCAATGGACCGGAGGGTGACCACCTTGAGGTCGTTGACCGCCTGGGTAGCGTCCTGAAAAGCCTGATGGGTAATGGTGTTCGTGAGATTGGGGACTTTTTCATATTGTTTTTTGTAGACTTCGACCAGGTCAACTGATGTGTTGAAGGTCGCCGGATTTTTGAAAAAGAGGTCCAACAAGGCATCATAGGTAGCCGAACCGATCGGCTCGATGGATGGATACTTTGAATCAGGATTGACCTGATCGACCGTTGAGGTGCTGTTCAGGAAGCCGATAAGATCAGTAATGTCGGGTCCCATTTTTCCATCGAATCCATTGTCTTCATGCGCCGGGGGGACCATGGCGACGGTAGAGACCGGTTTGTCCAGAGGACTGGACAGAGCCAGGAAGCGCAGGATCTTTTCGGCCATCGCCTGGTTGGTCGATTCCATGTCATAGGGCGAGGCGGAGACGAATCCGGTGATGTCATTTACCTCTCCTCTGATCTTATTGGCCAGGTCCAACTGTGAATTGATCCGTTCTTCATATTTCTGGGTGATGGCCCGGGTACGCACATAGCTGAGCAGTCTGAAATCGTTGGTGACTTCTTCAACGGTCATGGGCCGCGTGCTGGTCTTCCAGTAGCTGTAATCCTTGCCGGTGATCAGGCTTTTTTCATTGGTCACGATGTCATGCAGGTCTCGTGCCGCTACCGCATACTCGGGCAGGATATCCGGTTCGCCACCGGTTTCGATGTCGCTGCCGCTCGCGTCCACGGCAATGGTCCGGAGCTCGAGATCGTTCATGGAGTTTTTGCTGTAGGCCGAGATCTCGTTCTTGAGCCTCTGGACCAGTGTTTCCAGTTTGTCTTCCAGTTTTGCCTGGGCATGATAGTAGCTCAGGGCCAGTTCAGACCGCAGCGTTCCAGTGACATTGGTGGCGGTGAGACGTTTGCCGTAGGAGACCGTAGATGTGCCGGTCCTTGCATCAACTGCTACCAGCAGCTCGAAATTCCAGTTATGGTACTGACATTCGATCTCGTTGACCAGACCGAAACCTGACTGGGGGACGCATACGGCTTCGGGGTCGATGGTGAAAGTGGGATCATAGAGCTTCAACAGCAGGGTATTGATCTTGTCGGTCTTTTCGCTGTCTGATGTTTTCTTGTCCTTGATGATGGTCATCACTTCATTTTCGATGGTGGCTGCCAGCTGGGCTGCTTCCTCATAGAGCGCTTCGGTCCCTCTGATATTCAGTTTGCTGTCGCCATTGATGTCCTTCATGGCATTCTGCATGAGAGTTTCTTCTGCGGCTGCAGAGGAATAGTAGGGTACATCATCGAGCGTGCCGTCAAAGAAGACCGCCTCGGCTTTTCTGGCCGGACTGCCAGCAAAGATGATGCAGAGCAGCAGTACGGAAGCGATGATCTTTTTCAGTCTTTTGGTGTTCTGGGTGAGCATGGGTATATATCAGAAGAAATGAAA
>CAYOQW010000148.1:0-4068 GCA_964406175.1 uncultured Candidatus Saccharibacteria bacterium | reverse complement strand
CTATTATCGTTTGAGCTCGATGACCTGCACTCCGGCATGATGTTCGACAAAATTCTTCAGGTCCTCATGGATGTGACGGCGGGAGGTGAAATAGATCACCTGGCGCTTCTGGGCTGCCCTGCCCATGAGGGTGATCGCCTGGGCATAGCGTTCATCGTCAAAATGAACGAAGGGATCATCCAGTATCAGCGGCAGGGCCAGATGTTTGCTCATCAGGTCAGCGGCTGCGAGGCGCAGCGCAAAGAAGAGCTGGTCCATCGTGCCCTGACTGAGCTGTTCCTGCTCGGGCCGGATATCTTCCTTGACCTTCAGATACACCTGCGGCCAGGTCTCGACCAAGGTAACTGCCTTATAGTACCCGTTGGTGAGGTCCATAAGATAGCTGGAACTGGCAGCCTGCAATTCCGGCAGGAATTCCGCCCGGAAATCAGTGACGACCTGCTCCAAGGTGCTGATAGCGATCTCACAGGCAGTATGCTTGATCTCCAGCTCCTGTATCTCATTTTTCAAATATGCGCATTCATTGGACAGTTGAGCGCTCGAAGCGCCCTGCTGCTGCATCTGTTTGAGCCGACCCTCTGCATGGTTCAATTCTCCCTCATCTACTGGGACCTTCTGCTCGAGAGCAGAGCATTCACCTTTCCACGATACACGTTCCTCAGCTGTGGGACTGAAGCTGGCAAAGCCCTCGAGAGCTGCCCTGGCGACCCCGCCGTCAAATTCCACTTGTTTGAGCTCATGCTGCATGGCCTCGACATTGACACCGGTCGTCACCGCTTCGAGAGCAGCCCTGGCTTTTTGCCAGGCCTCCCGGCACTGATAATACCCTGAAAAATACGCATCCACCTCCACCGGCTGCAACACGATCTCAAGTCCCAGGCCGAACAGTTCTGCATCCCTGTTCGCCGTATCAGCCTGATCTTTTTCCTCACGCCTGAGCTGAACGAGCAGATCGCTGGGCACATCAGTGACCTTCAGCTGGCGGCCGCCGCCCTTCAGGATATTGACCACGACCCACACCATGCCGACAAACGAAAGGGCGAATAGTGGCCAGAACGCGGTCAGAAAAGCCCCGACGATACCGACGATGGCCATCAGAATGCCGAAAAGCAGTGCCTTCGGGGAGAGGAAAATGTTGGTATTATGCACGATCACCATGCGTTCACGGCGTTCAGACGCCAGACGTTCCTCTTCCTTGGCCAGACGCTCGCGGGTAGCCTTCAGATAGTGGGCAGCATGACGAAACTCATCGATCGTTTTTTCATGCGCCGCTGCCTTGGTATAGGGCTTCCACTGTTCATCGGCCGAGGTCTTCTGCGTCTGGAGCTGTTCTATCTTCTTCAGCTCACCATTGAGCTCTGCATAGCGTTTGCGCAGGACCTCCAGCTCCGCCTGCTTGAGCTCCTTGGACCGCGCGCGGTCCAGCAGCTCTTTGAGCTGGGCCAGACGGGCTTTGTCCGCCGGGACCGTGGTCCGGAGCGCGGCAACGCTGTCGTAGAGCGCCTGACCCTCCTTTTCCCAGGCCAGTGCTTCGACGAGAGCACGTTCCCTCAGCACCAGCGTTTCCAGCAGGTCGTCGATCCGGCCGGGCTTTTCCCGCGGCTTGCGTTTGAGGCTTTTGCGCAGTTTCTGCAGATTTTCAAAGACCTGCTCGATAGAGACTTTTTCCTCACCGGTAAAGATGGTCTCGATCGCTTCACCGACCGAGGCCAGGTCGGTCAACTGCGCCATCTGGTTCTGCTTGACCGAGATGGTCTGATTGAACACCTCAGGCGACGGGATATAGATGAGATCGGCGATCAGATCGTGAATGCGCTTGGGATCTTCGGAAAGGATGACCTCCTTGTCTTTGTCGGGATCAAAGACCCGAAGCGAGATCTTCCCCTGTTCCAGGTCCCGGGTGACCGAATACGGCACATCCTTGACCGTGAATTTCAGGGCTACTTCGCATCGGCTGTGACCGGCCCAGTTGCGGGCATCTTCCTTGCCCCGCAGCAGTTGAGCCGCTTTGCTCCCAAATCCGTACATGGCGGTCACGAGAGCCTGATGCAGCGTGGTCTTGCCTGCTTCATTGGGACCGACGATGATCGTGAGCCCATCCCCAAACTCAAATGACTTGTCGAGATATTTTTTGAAACCCTGGAGCTGTATCGATGCGAATTTCATACGATCATCCTACTGAAAAGCCGCCAGACCGATCTGAAGCGCCTGCCGTATGGCCGCTTTCTCGTCTTCAGTCGCTGCTTTTGCGAGTTTATCCTTGAGCGCACGATAAAAGATCCCCTGATAGGTCTGCGACTTCTCCAGATCATTGGTCTGGACGTCGATAGTACGGTCCTCAATGAGAAAATGCAGGAACAAATGCTTGCAGGCCTGTTCTATGACCGGGATCTCGCGGAACAGATCGATAGAAGGGATGCCGGTCAGATGGACTTCCAGCAGGGTACGGGCATCAGCCTGGTCCTGGATCGCATGGTCGAGGCCGGCCAGAGTATAGGTCGAGACGTCCAGATCGAGGCGGGCCATGACCAGACTGGAGAGCGGGATCTGTTCCAGCGTGACCATCCCATCTGCAGATATTTCGCCCTGGACCGCACACCGCGGCCCGCACTCATTGGCACTGAAATCAAGTCCCTCCGTGTCACCGCTGTAGACCGCTTTTTTCTGTGGCTGGTCCAGCACCATGGAGAACGCATGATAGTGCCCCAGTGCGATGTAGTTGCATGGCACCTTCATCATATCTTCTGTCGAGAAGGGGTAATCCCGGTCCAGCTCTCGCCCGAAATTCTGCCAGGCACCATGGAACAGCATGATCGAACGGCTGGTCTGAGGATGGACCCGATCGGCAGCCAGTGGATCGTCCGACGAGTGGCTGCGGTCAAAACCCATGCCGAACACTTCGACGTCCAGCTCGGCGACCAGAACAGATGAAAACCCCGGAGTCAGAAAAACATGCCCGGGCCAGGGACCATACTGCTCCCACAGACTGCCGGGACCGGAACTGTCGTGATTGCCGGGAATGACAAAAGCTCTGATCCCCGCCTGCTCCAGACGCTGCAGCTCCTTCTTGACGAACGAGATATCAGCGATGGCAGGATGCGCCGTATCAAAGACATCACCGCTGAGGAGGAAAAGGTCCAATTTCTGTTTGATAGCATGCTGGACCAGAGAGGAAAAACCCTCGCGTTGGCTCGTTCGTTTCAGATCTGCGATCTGGGGCGGCAGGCTGCCGAAACCAGTCCCGAACTGAGTATCCGCGGTATGAAGAAAACGCACAGATGTGGCCATGATGCCTCAAAAACAATAAAGACTGTAGCAAGTGAAGCCACTTGGGGCTATACTAGCGGGGACATTATAGCGCCTAAGACACAATTACAAAATAGGTTGCACAAAAAGATCAGAAAAGGTATACTATCTAGAAATCCCTGAACGGATTTCGCATGTCGTGTTGGCTACTCGTACCTTCATATATATATTTAGATACAAAGCTAAAAACCAAAAGGAGACAACCATGCCGAATGTCGTATGGTTCAATGAAGTCAACCGCAAAAACCTCGCACTCGTAGGAGGCAAGGGCGGCAATCTAGGCGAGATGGTACAGGCTGGACTGCCCGTACCGGACGGATTCATCGTGACCTCTGATGCCTACTATCTGTTCCTGGAAAAAACCGGGATCAAGCAGCAGGTCACAGACATGCTCGCCGGCCTGGACGCCAACGATTCCAAGGCTTTACAGGATGCTTCCGCACGGATCAAGAAACTCGTCATCGAAACCCCCATGCCGCTGGAGATCCAGCAGGAGATCGAAGAACGGTATGTCGATATCTGTAAAGGTGTCAGCGAGACCTACGTCGCCGTCCGCAGCTCGGCTACGGCCGAAGACCTGCCTGGTGCCAGCTTCGCCGGCCAGCAGGCGACTTTTCTGAATATCCATGGTGCCAAAAGCGTGGTCAAAGCGGTCCAGAACTGCTGGGCCTCGCTGTTTGAAGCACGCGCTATCTTCTACCGCCAGGATAAAGGCTTTGAGCACATGAAGGTCGGCATCGCAGTCCCCGTGCAGAAGATGGT
>CAYOQW010000147.1:0-4080 GCA_964406175.1 uncultured Candidatus Saccharibacteria bacterium | reverse complement strand
ATCATGGCCTGTATGACATTGTAGCCAGTGTCCTGCGGGTCCTTGGACGGGTCTATGAAGGTGATAATACGCTGCTGCTGATATGGCTTCAGGACAGGCCAGAGGAGCGGCAGCATACAGCCTATCGAAACAAGCAGGACGAGCAGGATCTTTGCATCCACCCCGATCCCGACCATCAGCCCGAGCCAGAGAGCAAAAAAGATCAACGCAGTACCCAGGTCAGGCTGGAGAAGGATAAGCCCTACCGGCAAAACAAGGAGGCTGACAGAAATAAGGATAAAGTGTGCGTGCGATGCATAACGGGACCTCTGAGAAAGGACGCTTGCGAGCACGATGAGCATCATGATCTTGGCTATCTCAGAGGGTTGGATCCTGACAAAACCCAGATCGATCCATCTTGTCGCTCCAGCCACCAGACGTCCTTCGACCAGCACAAACGTGAGCAGAAGCACGACGGTGCCATAGAGCACAGCCGCCCAGCGTTGAAAAATGTGATAATCGAAATACGAAAAGAACAGGAACAGAAAGATGCCCAGCAGGGAGTAGAGCAGCTGCAGATTGAACGCTCCCCGGCCCTCAGTCACGGTTTGAGCATTGAGTGTGGTGGAAAAGATCATCATCAAACCAAAACAAAATATGAGCACATTGGTGCCCATAAGTACCCAATCGAACTGCAGGAGTTTACCTCTGAACATGGAATACTAGCCTTCCTGACTTCTGGTAGCAGAAGGATCGATCCGGCGGGCAAGTTCCTCGGCCAAAAGGCGATAAGCACGCGCCCCGATGGAGCCGGCGTCATACTCAAAAATGGACTGACCAAAACCAGGAGCCTCAGCCAGTCTGACATTCCGGGGCACGATCGTATCAAATATCTGTTCACCAAAAAACCTTCTGACCTCGCTTACGACCTCTTTAGCCAGGTTGGTGCGGCCATCGAACATGGTAAGGATCGCACCGATGACCTTCAGCTCTCGGTTCAAGTGTTCCTGCACCATCGCGTAGGTCTGCATGAGCTGCCCCAGCCCTTCCAGGGCATAGTACTCACACTGGACGGGGACAATTATCCCATCGACCGCCGAAAAAGCATTGACCGTGAGGATCCCCAATGACGGCGGACAATCAATAAAAATCACATCATAGAATTCTTCTATCTCAGCAAAAGCCTGCTTCAGACAGAACTCCCGGTCCGGCAGGTTTATCATTTCCACTTCGGCGCCGGCCAGGTCAAGGCTCGCCGGAGCGAGATCGAGGCGTGGATGGCCTGTTTTGACGATCACCTGCTTCATACTGACCTTGGAAACCAGCGTGTGATACATGCTCGATGCCAGCTCCCGCCGGTCGATCCCAAAACCAGAAGTAGCGTTTCCCTGCGGGTCCAGATCGATCACCAGGACCTTATATCCCTGCTGAGCCATCTGATAGGACATATTGATGGTGGTAGTTGTTTTGCCGACTCCGCCTTTCTGATTGGCGATGGCAATTTTTCGTACTGGTATCTTGGTGCCCATATGCTGCTATGCCCCTTGCTGTTATTTCGGAAATGAAAAATGGAATACGCTGCCCTTATGTACTTCTGATTCGACCCACACCCGGCCTCCGTGGGACTCCACTATCAGTCTGGCAATATAGAGCCCGAGGCCGACGCCCTCCTGGTCAAAGGCCTCAAGCACCGAACCGATGCGGGAAAATTTCTGAAAGAGCACTGGTATTTCCTTTGGCGGGATGCCGATACCGGAATCCTCGATCTGGACATGAACAATACTTTGCTCGAGCTGAGCGCTGACCTTTACAAACCCCTGGTCCGTATACTTGAAGGCATTGGAAAGTAGATTGAACAGGACCTCACGCATCCTGTTCTCATCAAATGAGACATTCTCAAGACCGACATGAGCGATGTCAGAGACATACCGTATGCCTTTTTGTTTGGCGATGCCGTCAAACTGGGACAGGACCGCCTGGAGTACAATAGCAAAATTGGCTGTCGTGCGATGGACTTTGACATTCCCATTTTCCATAGAGGCTGCCAGCAGCAGATTTTCGACGACCGTCTCGATCTTCCTGACACCGGCATCCAGCCTGGCTACGATCTGTTTCTGGTCAGGATTCAATTGTCCAGTCCCGCCCTGCTGGAAATAATCGATATACCCCTTGATCCCCGACAGCGGTGTCCGCAGATGATGGGACGCCAATCCGATGAATTCGCTTTTCTCCCGGTCAAGATTCACCAGACGGTTCTTTTCAGCTTTTTCTGCTATCAGGGCAGCTGAAAAACGATCGATCCAAAAGGCAATAAAGGTGATGAGACCGAGCTGGATGAATATCAACGGAAAATGAAGGAACAGATTGTTTCTCGAAGCTGCCGATGCCAAAGAAAAGATCAGCAGCACGGCATATGTCCCGATCCCGGTCTTCATCCCTACCGGCCCGCCTGACTCCAGGCTGGATATGATGACCGGGAACAGGAGGATACAGGCATATCCCGAGCTGATACCTCCCATTGACGCGACACTGACCGCCACCAGGAAGACTATAGGCCATAGCTTCAACGGGACAATGAGCACCTGGTCATACGGCCCGGTCTCCACTAAGTGACGATAAAAGAGGATCGTCAGGATACCGACCACTGCGGTCAGTACTAGCCAGAGTCTCGAATACACGGAGATCGTATCTGCCAGTCCAGCAACCAGAAGCAGACCAAAAAAAAGAAAACTGAACTTTTCGATCAGTTTTTCGAGAGAAAACTCGGGTTCCGTTTTCATGGTAGTCATACAGTCTTATTCATGGGGATTAGGAATCGAATACCATCACACTATGATCACCGAGCAGCAGACGGCTCGCCTCACCTTTGTTGATCTGCTCGGTCAGGACCACATGCTGACCGATGATACTGTCCTGAAGCGGCCGGGACGGCAAAGATATCTCCGAATCATCAAGGATGATACTGTTCGAAATGGTAGAATTCGCAATCTTGCAACCATTGGAGATGGTGACATTCGGACCGATCATAGAGCCGATGATCACACAGTCATCACCGATGATCGCCGGCCCGGTGATACGGGAATCTATGATCTGAGTATTCTTCCCGGTCGATACCATACCCGTGATCACTGAGGCTTCATCAACTGAACCAAAATGCAGAACATCGAGATGCTCCAGCAGCAGACGGCTGGCCTCCAGAAGGTCTTTGGGCTTGCCGGTGTCCTTCCACCAGCCGGTTACTTCGGAATAGGTGACTTTGTACCCCTGATCGATCAGCCACTGATTGGCAGGCGGGATATCCATTTCTGCGATAGTCCGAGGTGCCTTGGGCGGCGTGGGCCTCACATGTTTAATGGCTTCGAAGATACTGGAATCATAGAACTGTATCCCTGTGATCGCGAGATCGCTGATAAAGGTCTGTGGCTTTTCAACTGCTTTTTTCACTCTGTCACCTTCAACGACCGCTACTCCATAGTGCTCCGGCTCCGCGACGCGAACTACGCAGAGGTGACAGTTCGAGGCATTTTCCTTGAACTGCTGGGCATACAGTTCGAGACCACCCGCGAGAACATTGTCGCCATAATAGAACACGAACGGCTCATCGCCGATAAACGGCTCTGCCAGACGCAGGACATGAGCCAGTCCGCGCGGTTGGTCCTGCTCTACATATGTAATCGAGACCCCGAATACGCTTCCATCACCTACGATCTGACGGATCTCTTCATCTCCCTGGTTGATGCTGATCACGACATCGGTCACTCCGATGTCCGCAACTTTTTTCAAGGCATGAAATAAAAGCGGCTTATTGCAGATAGGCACCAGATGTTTGTTCATGGTGTGCGTTATAGGACGGAGCCGGGTACCGCGCCCGCCGGCAGTGAGGACAGCTTTCATTTATCTGGACTCCTCATCAGGTTCCAGAATTCCATACTGCCCGTCTTCTCTGCGATAGGCTACAGAGACCCTCTGGGTATCGATATTGAGGAACATGTAGAAGTCATGATCGAGGAGCTCCATCTGTTCCACGGCATCATTCACATACATTGGCTTGATCTTCACTCGTTTGCTTCTCTTCAATTCCTTTTCGGCACCGAGGATCGA
>CAYOQW010000146.1:0-4107 GCA_964406175.1 uncultured Candidatus Saccharibacteria bacterium | reverse complement strand
ATCCAGTGCAACAGCCTGGGTGGTGCTTGCCCACTTTGTCCCTGTGGCTTCGGCAGGTACACTGATCATCGCTTTGCTCTGCGGTCTTTCGCGACTCTATCGGCACAAGCATTATGTTCTGGATATCGTCTGCGGCTATGTCATCGGCGGGCTGATCGGGCTGTTTACCATCGCTTTCGTCTGATCTTTTCAGTTCGCCGGGAATACGGCGATGACGTTCGGCACCTGGGCTGACGGGATCCGGTAGGCTGCGGCATCCACCAGAACGGACATCCCTGACGATGAGCCGCCGTCGAGGTTCAGTGCCGTGAGGATACCCGCTTCGAGCGCGAGGGCCTGACTGACCTCGTAGAGCGTGGAGAAATCGCGTCCGACCATGAGAAGCATATTTCCGTCGATATCAGTTGCGACGATCGTTCTGCGTGCAAGCTTGCCGCTGTCCTGTAGCACCTGAGGTATTGAGTCCAGCACCAGGAGCGGGTAGCTCTGGATCGCACCTGCCAGGTCTTCGTCAGGAGTATACGGTTCCAGCAGGGTTGACCGAATGCCGGCGGTCCCGTTGGCTTTGAGGTAGAACGTCCCGGCGTAGCCATTCTTGTTTGCGGTGCCGGACCGCACACCCTGAGCGATCAGAAATCCTGCGGTCAGGTTTTCTTCAGTGAAATATCCACCGTTGATCACTGCGAGAGCGCCCAGATCATCGCGCCAGGCGGTGACGGTGCGGGGGGTGAGCGTGTCCTGCATGACTTCGAGATGGAGCAGTTCGGGGTCTACCTTGAGCGCTGTGAAGTGGAGTTTTCTTGCCCCGGTATCTTCGTCGGTGGTGATGATCATATCCCGGATCGCGAGGCCGGGTGCGAGCGTCTGCCAGTCGTCTGATAACCGGAAGTTTTCAGGCTGCTGCTGTTCAGTAGAAGTATCGGTTTGGATCTCATCCCCAGGAGATACGGTATCGGCCGTGCAGGCACAGAGCATGATCGCAGCGGACAGGACGACAGGGAAAAGACAGAGGAATCTCGGAACATGAAAGTGGATCTGTTTGATGGGCATAATGAATTGATCCTGGGCGAGTAGGAGGTGGATGATCTTTCGGGTGTTCAGAGCACCGAATGCGGGACAAAGACGATGCGTTCGGTCATGTCTGTAGAGAGCAGGTGGGTTCCCTCGATGATACCTGGTTCCTTGAAGGTCAGGTCCTCGCTTGCCTGCAGCGGCTGGAGCAGGAAGGAATCATAGACGATCTCGCGTTCGAGGGGGATCTCTCCGGTGCCGGCCTGTTTCTGGATCACGCTCTTGTAGGTCGCACCATCTGCGGTTGAAAGCTTGTAGGGCAAGGTGTACGTATAGCTCAGCGTGAACGTGCTGAAGGGGACGATCCTGATCGTATCCGCGATGACGGTCTTGCCGAGTTCTTCGTACACATCGCTGATGCTGAGCTTTCCTTCGGTCTGGGTCGTGGACGTGGCCTCGATCAGCGTACTGCCCCTGGGGAGGTAGATCCGCTGATAATTGATCACATGGCCGCTCGGCCAGTCCCAGTTGCCGGTATGCTGGTAGGTGATGGTCAACTGGTCAGTGATCGTGCCGTCGGCTGCTATGGAAGTGATGAGACGATAGCGCGGTGCTATGAACTGGCTGGCTTTGGTCCCGCTCAGATTAGCATTATTGATCATGAGATAGTCATCCGGCGATGGCAGGACCTCTCCTGCCCAGGTATTCTGGGTGATCAGCTTCTGAGCCTGGGAATTTTCCATATAGATCTGGATATCTTTGGTTTTCAGGCTGGTGGTCAGAACGGCAAAGGCTTTGGTCCAGTCGGCGCGATTCAGGTGCATGACCCGGTCCAGGACGACCTGGGACAGGTCGATGAGGAACCGTTTGGGGTCCTGTGCAGCTGCAAATTCGACCGTGACCTTATACTGGATGAGCGAGACGACATTGTCTGCCGTGACCACTTCATTCCACTGCTGGAGGTACACGGGACCAGTGAGGGTCAGGAGGTCGCGGACGACTTCGGGCGTGATGCCGATCACACCATCCACGGTGTTTCCGGAGCCAGTCTCATACAGGCTCATGACCTGCTGGGCTGAGGTAGGGAAGTCGGGGGACCAGTTGCCGTCGCGCATGCCCCAGCATTGGCTGAGTTTCTGCAGTGGTTTTGGAGGGAGCTTACAGAGGCCCTGGATGTTGATCTGATTGTCAGGATTGTAGACATTGTCGGTGAACAGGTTCTCCATTTTTCCTTCGGCAAAGGTCATGATGGCGTAGCTCCCGATGAAGCCGCCCGTAGGTCTCAGTTCGGAGTTGTTCTGGAACAGGATGAGATAGTTGCGGGCTCCGTTCTGACCCAGCATTTCCGGCAGAATATTGGCGAGGTCATAGACCTGGCTGATGATATCCCGGAGCGTAGCGATCTTGGTCTGGCCTTCAGCCACCTGGGACCTGGTAGTGGCATCGAGATCGTTCGGGTTGATGGCATCCAGCAGGGTCTTGGCGGCATCAAAATCCTCCAGAGCGATCTTCAGCTGGGGTCGGGCGATCGAAAGTACGGTCATGACCTGGGCTGTATAGTCGCCCATTGAGCTGTCGTCCGTGACCTGGGAGGAATTCTTGCCTTTCAGAATATCGGTCATGGGGGACAGCGCTGAGGTCAGTGTGTAGCCGCCTTCCGCAATATGCAGAGCACTTTCGATAATGCGCTCTCCAGTCGTGATCTTGTCTGAGATGATGGGAACTGACTGGACGATCGATCGCTTCTGCAGGTCGGTCAAAGCGGTCTCGAGGCTGGTCTGCGCCTTCAGGAATTCATCGCGGGCGGTATCAAACTCCTGTGCGGCGATCGCTTCCTGCGCCAGTCTCAGGTGGTCCTGTCCCGTCAGGGCTTCGGCATAGACGCCGCGGTAGAGATTGAGCGAGGTCTGGTAGAGCATGCTGCCCACGGCTACCAGAATAGCAATGGTCAGGACAGCACCGCTCATGAGCGCCCGGTTCATGATGAGCTGCGCAAAGGAAAATTTCGGTGAGCGCGTTCTCTCATGACGTCTGGGCGGTGCTGCCGTGAGATCGGACGAGAGCCTCGAACCGGAGGAGGTGTTCGGATAGATGGAATGCAGCGTCGGAGGCCTCAGCGCTGACGGCCGGTTGGAGGTCTGTCTGAGATCAAGTGTCTTGCGGGCGAATGTCTCGACGGTACGCGGACGCACCATGGCATACGGTGTTGGTTTGGGAGCTTCGGTCCTGGGGGCAAGTATCTGCCGTTGAACTTTGTTCTTTGCCGGGACCCGAAATGTCAGTCTGACGGTCGCCAGACGGTAAAGCATGACGAACGGGAAAGAAACGATATCCCGGGTCCAGTCGATGAGATTGAGGAGGGGAGAAGGGTCATGTTTGCGGACCACTTCGAACTGCGAACGCGAGGGACGGCGCTCGGACATCTGGCGGGGGGATTTATGGCCGAACGGAATACGAGCCATGCGACCAAGACCCTCAGGGTGCCGCTGGCTGGCGGAAGGGGAAGTAGAAAATCCAGGCTGCTTGCCGGTCGGCAAGGTGTCCTCGCGGTAATGTTGTTAGCTTTGGACAGAGCCTCTATTTGCGGGTATAGTTACCCACGGTCATAGTAGTCGAAATTCCCCTCAGATTCAAGCAATATCGAGCCTTTTCATGCGGTTTTTACTGGTGAATCCCTGGATCTATGATCTCGCTGCCTACGACCTGTGGATGAAGCCGCTGGGCCTGCTCTATCTGGCGTCTGTATTGAAGTCGCAGGGACATGCGGTGCATCTCCTGGACTGTCTGGACCATTTCGAGCGGGACGGTCGCTTCGGGACGCATCGTCTGCATGCCGAGGAGGTACCAAAACCAGCCGCCCTTGCCACGATCCCGAGGCGGTATAAACGCTATGGGATGCCGGTCGAAATATTCCTTGACAGGATCGACTTTGAAACTGCCCCGGACGCTATCTGTATCACCTCGATGATGACCTACTGGTATCCGGGCGTTCAGCTGGCGGTTGAATTGTGTCAGCAGCTGTTTCCGGGTGTGCCGGTCTATCTCGGCTGTGTGCGGAACGGGCGAGTACTCGGCCAGGTCGACCAGACAACCCAG
>CAYOQW010000145.1:0-4133 GCA_964406175.1 uncultured Candidatus Saccharibacteria bacterium | reverse complement strand
TGACCGATGAAACAACACTGGAACTCCCAATACCCGTACAGGACGCTCTGGCTGAACTAAGATTCGATCCAGAAGAGGATTCGGCTTACCTCAAAGCTGCAAAGCGGGCCCGCCGGGAACCTGAGAAGAAAAATAGAGCATACCTCGAGGATACGTCCGGAGACTCCCAGCATTGGGAATTCCCCGTACCAGAACCCAAGAGAGCACTATGGCCAAAACGACAGGTGCGACCATGGGAACAGGGCAAGATAGCACCGCTTCCAAAAAGTGAAAGTACACTCAATACAGTGTATTTCCCTCTCACATGGCAAACCATCAAAGGCGCTCTCGTCGACTATCACGAGCTCATGACGTACGCCAATACGTTGATGATAATGATGAACGAGAGAGATTCCCGTATATCCATTGATTCCGGGCTGCGACGCCAGGTCGAAACAGCTGCAGGATGGGTTCAACTCTCATACCACCACTTTATTCAACTAGCGAAAGAACACGTCCGACCTCACGACGCAAACAAAGCAGCACCGCCCATTGCTCTCAATGCAGAAAAATGGGCTGAACTGTCTGGTGCGTTCAATAGACTCGCGTCGGACATGAGTGGCTTCGGCAGGATGCTTGACCTGATACCTGATGCTGCCCATCATGAAACCCCAGGAAGAGAAGCATTTATTGACCCGGCAGATCGAAATCTATTTGAACTGAACAAAGGACCGTTTAGCGAAACACATTACAAAGACCATCCAGGTCAACCAGAAAAAATACAAACACGCTTTCAAAAAGAATTTGAAAAGAAAAGTCTGCCAGAACCGGACGCCGCAGAAATTCAAAAAGAGATCGGACTCCTCATCGCTCCTGGCGGTGAAATACACGCCCTGTTCGTCGAGGTGCATCCACCAGAGCTCCGTCAGTCCGAGCTGATGTTTGACGGGGCTCTGGATGGCTTCTCTCAGGTCAAGTTGGATCTGGAGAAACTTCTTCTCGACCTCACCGCTCCCCGTTCGGCTTCCAGCCAGCCACATCTCGATCCAGAGCTATTCGATGCCCCGCTCGACAAAGCCATGTCATATTTCATGTGCCGACGGTGGAGACAGGGAAAGGCTCATGACGACAGGAAAGCAAGACGCCTTGCCAGCTGCCTCGGTCTTCAAATCGACATCACTGAGGGAGCGTTTCTGTTGAAGTATCGCTGTCCTGGCCACGTGCATGAGCTCGCCAAAGACCGGCTCATGGTGGCCAAGGGAAGAGAACTGTTCGCCACAGACCCTATCCATCAAGGTAACTATCTCAACCATATCGCTGCGGTGCAGGCTGACCTGGAACGAGAACAGCGTGCGATCATAGAATTGAAAAAACAGATCGTGTACCGCGCAAAAAATGAATACTGGGACCAGGCCCGCGTCAGCGCTCTCGGTCTCGGGGCTGTCGCTGGAGGCACGGCTGTTTCTCTGGGTGAATTACTTCCCGCTCTCATTCCCTTTCTCGTTTCGTCTGCCACTGCTGACGTGCCTCAGATAGCCAACCCTGCGGTGAGAGAGATCGGAAATACTGGTCATGACCTCATCCGGCCCGTAATCGAAACAGTACAACAAATCATCCAAGTAGCCAAGGACCTGCCGAGTTCCTTTACGCCTCGCACTGACTCCGTACCGACCAACGAACCGCAACTTCCTGCAGGATCGCCATTACGGCCAGAGATCAACATAGACTGGATCAGAATGATCGAAGGCATCCCTCTGGTCTACACAGCACATGCAGCTCGGCAGCGGCTGAAGGAGCTCATGGTCCAACTGAGTGATGACCATGCCGGCGACACCTCGATAGACCCTGCCGATGCGGTCACCCATGACGACCAGACAGAAATTGACGAGATCAATACCACCTTGATCCATTTGAAAGCACTGCTCCGTAAAGCACAGTGGGCAGCCCAATCTGGTATTGAACGTTTGAATGCTGGCTCTAAAGCGTTTCAGAGCAGAATTGCAGAAATGACCTCATGGATGGCTCAATTTGAGCTCGGACTTGCCATTGCCAGCTTGAGGGCGAAAAAAGGCGAGTCCCCCGAGGCACGTAAAAAAAGGATCGTTGCAGTCATTGCCAAGATCAAGCCTTTGCTCATTCAGCTCCAGAAAGAGAACCCGGACGGAGATTGGGGAGAAGTATTTGCAGCGATCGAAGCCAAAGCAAAACAGCTATTAGAACCTCCTGACCTAGATAGCACACCTGCAGCCCCGGATCAAACCTCTGATGATGTCTAGCTCCGCGATGATGCGGTTATCACAGCACAAAATAACCTGTCCGGCTTCTCAATTCACTTTCGAAACGAAACTCCTGTATGGCGATCGAAGGCATACCCACACGTGACTATCCGCTCCCCCCGACGCGAGAACTGACAGCATCAGGACTTGAGCCTGCCAAAAACCAATCCCGCGTTTTCCGTGCGGCCGTGCAGTCGCTCAGGAGAAGCGCAAAACAAAAGTCAGCCACGGTAATAGACGAATGGGTAACAATCCAAGAACACGCATGCCTGGCACTGATGGAGCTAAGTCCTTCCAGGAATAATGGAACGACCACAGAAACAACAACGTATATCAGAGTAGAGGATGGACAGATAATCTATACGGTCACCGCTCAGTACCATGGCACGGGCCGGGAAATGAGTGCATTCCCCTATCACCGCACCCTGACGGCCCCGGACGGCACGTTGCGTGCATTGCAAGAGATCTCAACAGCCAATCCCTTTACCACAAGCGACAGTGGCGAACCTCATATCCATACCTTTACAACACTCTCAACCAAAAGTGGTGCCATGGAACATCACATATTCACTGCCGCCAGTGGAGAAGTACTCGATGGGAGAATTGTACGTAACCAGATCGGTGAAGTTACCGGGTACACGTACGAAATCAAACCAGACGGGAAACAAAAAAGCGGAAATGTATCATTACATTTCGCTGTTTCCGCTGCTGATCGGCCCCGCTCTCTGATCGAAAACTTATGCTGGACAACAACGCAGGCTCATCTGGCAACTGAACCTCATATTTTTGACACGGTCGAACAGACTGCCGTACTTTGGGAAGGTCATCAATCTATCGTTGTACAAAGAATGATCATGCAGCATATAGATAATGTCACGCCAGCACAACGGCCTGCACCTCGTTTTGAATACCTCTGCCTCGACGAAAAGACAGGGCAACTATTATATCACTTCCCACAAGACAATTATCAATTTGTACACGACACCATGTTTCCTGGCAGCTAGGACCAACAGCCACCAGTCAATAAATTCCTGTAATAATCCTCTCTATCTTCTCTTCAAGTCGTACAGCACCCCTCTCACATACACCATCCCCTCCTTCGCATACCGCTTGAAGCTCGGTATCGAGAGCCAGAGGAGCCAGATGACCGAGCCACCGGCTATCACCAGGCCGAGCGTGAACAGGTCAGAGCGATAAGTGAAGACGACCTGGTGAGCACCCGCAGGCACATAGACGCCCCGGAAGGCCGCATCGGTCGGGTAGATCTTGGTCCGTTCGCCATCGAGCGTCGCACTCCAGCCGGGATAATACGTATCGGTCAGGACCAGAAAAGCGTTCTGATCAGCGACCAGGTTCAGCTCTATCTTTTCCGGCAGATACATCCCCACGGTCACATCGGCTGAGGTAGAAACCACCGGTGCCCGCTGTTCCAGCATTTCCAACGTCGGATCATCGCCCCGTTCCTCCACCAGGGCCTCAGCGGCCGGATGGAACAGCGGCGACCGCATGCGTTCGATCACCCCGTTATTGGTCCCGTAGCGTTGGATCCGGTCCACGAGGAACGCCCTTTTCTGGGCATTATCATTCTGTATGACCGCATAGGGTGCTGATGAAAGCACTGTATACCCTCTGGTCTTGTCAGCGCCGGACGTGAGATCAGCACCGCCTAGAGCGGTGAAATTCGACGCTGAATCGGCGATGATGAACCGGACCGCCGCCAGGTCATACCAGATATCCTGGATCCGGTCAGCGACCCAGAAGCCGTTCTCCTTGGTCAGCCAGGGCGTGAGGAACGCCGAGATCCGCTGCGGCACCCAGCCGGCCTGTCCCCGTATATCGGTCGTCCGGTAGAGGCTTGCCTGACCGGGCGCGAGGAAC
>CAYOQW010000144.1:0-4181 GCA_964406175.1 uncultured Candidatus Saccharibacteria bacterium | reverse complement strand
GACGAGGTATTCTCCTTTCACCTCAAAGGGTTGCAATCGTAACTGGAATACGGGCCTGAGTGACGACAACGCGATCGGTGTACCATTGGATATGGTTCTCGGTCAGATAACGACCGTTCCAACCAATGGGATTCCAGCCCCACGGCAGTTTTTGCCAATCCCGGAAGGGGAGAGCTACCCGGGTACACGTGAATTCGCCTTTTTGGCTCTGGCTCTTGGTCGCGAGTTCCTTGGCGTTGTTTATGGCGTCGTGGATAAGCCCGCCCGAGAGAATATAATCAGGTTCCCCCAGGTAAAAGAGCTGCCCAGAGGGTCCGAACAGCCGGACGGTCTCGTCGAAAACCTCGGGGTTGCTTCCGCTTTGCACCGGGATTGGCAGAGGGGTCGGCATGGGAGTCGCCTGTGGAAGCGGCAGCGGTGTGGCGTAGATGCAGCCACCCGCGTTGAGGGATGGCCCACCCGGGGTAGGATCCACCCATGATGGAACTGGGGTCTCACCGCCCGGACACACGTCCGGGTTGGAGAACCCTAGGTTCAGAGTAGGGACTGGGGTGGCCGTGGGAACGGCTGTAGAGGAGACCTGTGTTGGCGAGGTGCCGCCGCTGGTAGCAGAGGCACCCGGGAGGTTGATCACCTGCCCGGGGTAGATCCTGTCAGCGTTGGTTATGGAGGGATTGACGGCCAGCAATTCTGCCAGCGTGGTACCAAACCGCGGAGCGACTGTGCCGAGAGTGTCCCCGGCAACAATCGTGTATGTCCCTGACTGTCCGGCTGATGAGCCGGAAGCGGGCGGGGCTCCGGGAGTCACGCCTGCAGACAGAGTGGAAGTCGCCTGCGGGGTGATGGCCCAGGCGGTATTCACCGCTTGCTGCATGCGGGCCTTTTCGGCTGCGTCTTTTTCTGCTGCAATCCTGTCGCATTCGGCAATATACGCCTTAAGAGCGGCGGCGGCGTTGCGGGCATGGCAGGCCAGGTCGTTCCAGGCACATTGCTCCTGGAGAGGGGCGGGGTTGATAGACCCGCGATCGTCGGCAGCCGGAGCCGCCAAAGCTACAGAGGCAGGGTCAAGAGCGGCCACTGCCAAAACGAGGGCCAGGAGGCCCAAAAACAGATTCTTTCTCACGATTAATCTCCACCCAGCCGTCGGCTAGACCCAGCTGGGGATACCTCGACGTCCATTCCCGGACGTAGGGTGCCAGGTAACCCTGGCCTTTCCGCTCCTCCCTGTTAGCGGAGGAGATTTTGCATTTTTGCGGGCATCACCTCCTTGGGGTGAATTCCTTCTTGGGGGTATCAGCTCGAGAGTATCTCGGCTGTTGTCCAGGAAGGGAAGCGGGAAACAATCTAACAATGATCACGAGATCAAAGGATCAATGATCAATGTATCGTTGGATCGAGCGAAAGGCCTAAAGCCTACTGCTTAGAGCGTATCGCGTATTATTCCCCAGTTCCCTTCCTGGATCATATGACAGGCACATGATCCGAATGGTCTGCTGTAATTGCTACCGGATGTTAAGGTGCTGGTCCTCCCCGTGTGACCACGCATTGTGGACCCGGGAGGGATGTCGCCTACTGATCATGAGACCAGTAGTCTTATAGTGTACGCCTGACAGGGTATTTTTACAAGGTTACTAAGATAACTATAATAATACTAGGCGAGGCTCGGGTGAGAGTCCGTCAGCTCAGAAAATCCCTCCCCGCCTTCTCAGGCGAGGCTCGCCTCTGAAGGCGGCTTTCCTCCCTTTGCTAAAGGGAGGGACCACCCTTGTCACTGGCAACCAAAAAAGTTACTATGTTTGAGGCTTATCCATTAGTCGGGTACACGGTATGCAGTCAGACATCGAGATCGCACAGGCGGCAAAGATGAAGCACATCAGAGACATCGCAGCAGGCATCGGGCTGGGTGAGGACGACCTGGAATACTATGGTAAGTACAAGGCCAAGATCGCTCAGGGTGTCTATGATCGATACGCAGATAAGCCAGACGGCAAATTGATCCTCGTGACCGCCATGAGCCCGACTCCTATGGGTGAGGGCAAGACGACCTTGACCGTGGGTGTTGGCGAAGCTTTGTCCAAGATGGGCAAAAAAGCGATCATCTGTCTGCGTGAACCGAGCCTCGGACCCGTGTTCGGGGTCAAGGGCGGTGCAGCAGGCGGCGGGTATGCTCAGGTAGTGCCCATGGAAGATATTAATCTGCATTTCACCGGCGATTTCCACGCCATCGGTGCGGCCAATAACTTACTTGCTGCGATGATCGACAATCATATCCACCAGGGCAATCTGCTCGGCATCGACAGCCGCAGCATCACCTGGCGGCGGGCCATGGACATGAACGATCGGGCACTTCGCAATCTCGTCATCGGCCTCGGGGCCCGGGTGGACGGCGTACCGCGTCAGGACGGTTTTGACATCACGGTCGCCTCCCAGATCATGGCCATCCTCTGCCTGTCCAAGGATATCGCTGAATTACGCGAAAAGATCTCGAAGATCGTGGTCGCCTCGAACTTCTCCGGCAAGCCCGTGACCGCGGCCGACCTGAAGGCTCATGGGGCCATGGCAGCATTGCTGAAAGATGCTATCAAACCGAACCTCGTGCAGACCCTTGAAAATACTCCCGCCTTTATCCACGGCGGCCCTTTTGCCAATATCGCCCATGGCTGCAATTCTCTGGCTGCTACCCGGTTAGCCTTGAAGATGGCTGATTACGTCGTCACTGAGGCTGGCTTCGGGGCTGACCTGGGTGCGGAGAAGTTCCTCGACATCAAGTGCCGTTTCGGCGGACTTGTTCCGTCTGCTGTCGCTATCGTCGCGACCATGCGGGCCATCAAACACCATGGCAACGGGGACATGAGGGTAGGTGTGGAAAACCTCGGGAAGCATATCGAGAACATGCAGAAGTACGGTCTTGAGCCTGTCGTAGGTCTGAACATGGGACTCAATACGCCTGATAGTGACCCTGAGGCAGAGTTCGTTTTTGTCCGCGAATACTGTGCGAAGTACGGTGTGGCTGTAGAAAAGAACGAGGTCTGGGAACATGGTGGAGAAGGCGGCATCGCCATTGCCGAGAAACTGATCGCTGCGTGCGAAAAACCCTCGAAATTCCATCAGCTCTATGACCTGTCTCTGACCACCGAGCAGATGGTAGAAACCATCGCCAAGGAGATCTACGGAGCTGACGGGGTCGTGTTCACCGACAAGGCCAAGAAGGACCTGGCCAAGTTCAAGGAATGGGGTTTTGAACATATGCCGGTCTGTATAGCGAAGACGCAGTATTCCTTTTCTGATAATGCCAAGCTGCTTGGCCGGCCGTCCGGCTTCACGGTGACTGTTCGTGAGGTCCGTCTGAGCTCCGGTGCCGGCTTCTTTGTGGTGCTTACCGGCGACGTCATGACCATGCCCGGTTTGCCAAAGAAGCCTTCGGCTGAGATAGTGGATGTGGATGCTGCCGGGCTCATATCAGGATTGTTTTAAGGGTTACCGTGGCTGGCGTTTGATGTCATTCCCGTGAAAACGGGAATCCATCTGATTTGCTCTGTCATCCCTTCGCGGGAATGACAGAAACCATGATCATTTATTCGAGTGCATGTGATGGCTATCGAGGTCAGACGTATACGGGCGGACGAGTGGAAGGAGTACAAGGGCATCAGACTTCGCGGTCTCGAGTCCGAGCCTCTGGCTTTCATGCGTTCGTACGACGAGGAAAAGGGACGCCCTGATGAGTACTGGAAGCGATTGGTGCTGCAGATGGCAGCCAATCCTCTCGACCATATGCTGGTCGCTCTCCGAGACGGGACGATGGTAGGTTCGACCGGTCTTCTGTACGGTTTCACTGCCAAGACGCGGCATGTGGCCACCATCTGCAACGTCTATGTGGACAACCTCTACCGCGGCCAGGGCATAGCCCGCAAGCTCTTCCAGGCAGCCCTCGATGTCGCCCAGGGCGACCGCCTGGTCCGCAAGATCAAGCTGACCGTCAATCCAGCCCAGGAGGCTGCGGTGCAGCTCTATCTGTCCTTTGGCTTCGTCAAGACAGCAGTGCTCGAGGGCGAGCTCATGGTGGACAACGAGCTGTATGATGAATGGGTGATGGAAAAACAGGTAAGCTAACATGATTACCTTCTCCTGAGAGGAGAAGGCAGCCGCCTTCAAAGGCGAGCCTCGCTTCAAGCGGGGATGAG
>CAYOQW010000143.1:0-4205 GCA_964406175.1 uncultured Candidatus Saccharibacteria bacterium | reverse complement strand
TCATGGCCCGCGATCAGGGCTTTGCCCGCGTATTCCTGCCGGAGGTCAATTCTTCTGAGGCCGGGCTCATCGCAGGGATCGAAATACTGGGAGTTTCAGCCCTCCATGAGCTGATATCACATCTGAACGGAGAGCACACGATCCCGCCGCTGATCCCCATGCTGTTCTCTGATCTGCAGACAGAGCCGGTCTTTGAACAGGACATGAGCGTGGTCAGAGGGCAGGAACAGGTGAAACGGGTGCTCGAGATCTCAGCGGCCGGCGGTCATAACGTGCTCATGAGCGGACCGCCCGGCAGCGGCAAGACGTTGCTGGCCCGGACGTTTTCCAGTATCCTGCCGGCACTGACGATCGAGGAAGCGCTCGAAGTGTCCAAGATCTACAGCGTGAGTGGCCTGCTGCCCCCTGAACGTCCCTTGATCACAACCAGACCCTATCGGTCACCGCACCATACCACTTCGCGCAATGCGCTCGTCGGAGGTGGCGGCTGGCCCAAGCCGGGGGAGATCTCGCTCGCGCACCGGGGCGTTCTTTTCCTGGATGAATTTCCTGAATTCCCTTCGCCATCGCTCGAGGCACTTCGCCAACCTCTGGAGGACGGGGTGGTGACCATCAGCCGGGTGCAGGGCACGCTGACGTTTCCGGCCCGGTTCATCCTCCTCGCTGCCATGAACCCCTGTCCCTGCGGGTATGCGACCGATCCAGAGAGGAACTGTATCTGCAGTCCTTTTCAGATCACCAGGTACCAGAAACGGATCTCAGGTCCGCTGCTGGACCGCATCGACCTGCATATCAGCGTACCCAGGGTGAAGTTTGACAAACTTTCTGACGATCATCCCGCCGAATCTTCCCAGGATATCCGGGCGCGGGTGCAGCAGGCCAGAGATATCCAGAAGATCAGGTTCGCCGATTCTTCCAGTGTAGCCAACGTCGATATGTCAGCTCGTGAGATACGCGAGGTCTGCGTGGTCGACCCGTCAGGGCAGGACCTGCTCAGACTGGCCGTCAGCCAGATGCATCTGAGCGGCAGGGCGTACCATCGGATACTCAAACTCAGCCGAACGATCGCCGATCTGGCGCTTTCTGAGGCCATCCGGTCAGAACATATCGCAGAGGCTATTCAATATCGGCCTAAAGAAGTAGTATAATACTGGTAGCTTTAAGCTTTGGGCTGTAAGCTGTGAGCTTAGTATTCAAATCAATACGACAAAGAGGAGATCGTATCATGGCCAAAACAGTGTTGCTCGTAGAGGATGATTTTTTTATCCGTGAACTGTATCAAAAAGCTCTGGAAATGAAGGGCATGAAAGTTTTCACGGCGACCGACGGCGGTGAAGCCATAGAGCTTTTTGCCAAGGAAAAACCGGACATCGTGCTGCTGGATATCATGCTGCCGACCATGAGCGGTATGGATGTCCTGAAGCATATCAAAGCAGAAGCCAAAGACCAGAACAAGACGCCCGTCATCATGATCTCCAATCTCGATTCACCTGAAGCCATCGAGCAGGCGCAGCGGCTCGGTGCTGATGAATACTGGGTCAAATCCCTGAAGACGCCCATGGAGGCTGCTGACACGGTCAACCACTACCAGCTCAGAGGGTAGATATCTGCGCCGGCACATGATGTGCCGGCGTTTTCTTTTACCTTCAAGGAATTTTGTATGCCATATACCTTGAGCGAAGCGGATGCTGTCCGCGTCGTGGAGAGTATCAGATCGCGTATCCGGGACTATTTCCGTGCGCATCATCTGACCTACGCGGTTTTCGGGAAATCAGAAGGTCTGGACAGCTCGGTCATCGCCGGGCTGCTCAGCGATATCGAGGGTGTGCGTCCAGTTGGCGTTGTTATCCCCATCGAGACCGCTCCGGGCATTGTTCCACTTGCCCGTCAGGTGCTTGAACATTATTCGATCACGACCATCGAGGTGGACCTCTCTGAGCAGTACAGGATCATCCGCGATCAGTTCTATTCGCCGTCGGGTCTGGTTGATCAGGTCAAACAAGTCGTTTCGACTGTTAACGATACAGTGACCGTTGGCCGGATCGACGAAGTGCAGAAGCTGGCCTGCGGCAACATCAAAGTCCGGCTTCGCATGATCACTCTGTATCATGTCGCTCAGCTCTTGAAGGGGCTGGTGGTCTCGACTGACAACTATTCTGAGTATTGGATGGGTTTCTGGACGCTCAATGGCGATGTAGGGGATATCTCTCCGATCCAGGGGATCTTCAAGGGGAGTGAGCTGTACACTATCGGTAAAGTCCTGGGAATTCCGGAAAAAGCTTTGAACGCCATCCCGAGCGATGGCCTGGGTATCACGGAGAACGGTCATGACGAAGACCAGCTTGGTTTTCCCTATCATCAGCTCGACCGGGTGATACTGAGACTGCTGAATGGCAGACACCAGTCATTAGACATGAGTCATCAGCAGGAACTTATACAACACATTTCGAATGAACTCGGTTTCGCTCCGTACAAAGTGGCGAGCGTTGCAGCCCGTCTGCAGGCGACAGAGTTCAAGCGCCATTGGCCGGTCATGTTTACGAGGGAAGAGGTAGGACTGCCGGCGTTGGAGGAGATAGAAGATGGGGAGTAACTCCTCCTGCCTCCTCTTACTCTAAGAGGAGGTTCCTGCCTGTTCTTTCTGGTATTGTTTAGTCTTTGTATGTCATCCTCGCGAAAGCGGGGATCCATCTTTTTTCTTTTCTTTTTCTGGATTCCTGCCTTCGCAGGAATGACACCTAAAGAAGAATTACATCCATGCACCACAGCGCCCAGAAACTCGATGCTCTATTTCAGATCAGCCAGAAGATGGGTGGTCAGTACGAGCTTCAGGAACTTCTGGACCTCATCATCACCAAGGCGGTCAAGGTGCTCAGAGCCCGGACGGGGTCGCTCATGCTCATCGAACCGCACAGCGGCCGGCTGGTCATGCGGGCGGTGGTGGGGTTCAGGTCGGATATCATGCGTACCATGAAGCTGAGAGTCGGCGAAGGGGTGACCGGGCAGTGTGCACTTCATGCCGGGCCGGTGCTGGTGACCGACACGACCAGACACCTTGGGTATATCGAAGCGATCCCCGGGACGCTCAGCGAACTGGCTGTCCCGCTCATGCATGAGGGCAAGGTGCTGGGGGTGGTCAATGTGGACAGCGAGCGTCTGTCAGCGTTCACCAAGCAGGATCTGAAGCTGCTGGTCACGTTTGCCAGCTGGGCGGCGGTGGCGATCAGGATGGCAAAATCGTTTTCTGTTTGACAGGTGCAGTCTCGCTGGCGTATAAACAAATTGTCATTGCGTTCACTTCTGATCACTGAAATGCCCTTCGACCTCTCAGAAGTCTCTCAGGGCGGGAAGTAGGTGATCACGCTCTCCAGCGTTAGCGGATTTCAGCCACGACGTTCACGAACGACGTGGTGAAGCGTGTAGCCACGATCAGCCGGAAGGCAGGAGAGCACCAACGCGTGCTTTTCAGACTTCCGAGTAAGCAGATCGTACCAGACGGGGTCATTGTTGGCCGCGTCTTTTTTGTTAGGAAAATGCGGGGAAAATCCCCCCTGCCCCCTTTCACAAAGGGGGAGACCAACAACATCTTTCTTCTTTTTCTTTCTGGATCCCCGCCTGCGCGGGGATGACATTAATTCAAGCTATTTATTAATAGGAGCCAGATATGGCACCACTGACCAAAGCCATGGTCCTGAAAAAGGCCAAGGCGGACGGGGTCGAACTGATCGACCTGCAGTTCACGGATTACCTCGGAGCGATCAAGAGCTGTTCCATCCCGCTGTCCCAGCTGGAGGACGCACTCAACAATGGAAAATGGTTCGACGGTTCGTCGGTCGAGGGGTTTGCCCGTATCGCTGAGTCTGACATGTACCTGGTCCCTGACCCTGCTACCTATGCGGTTGTTCCCTGGCTGGTATCAGGGGGCGCTTCGGCCCGGATGATCTGCGACGTGTTCAGCGCAGACGGCAAGCCGTTCGAGGGCGATCCCCGCAATATCCTCAAACGGGTCATGAAGGAAGCAGAGAAAATGGGCTATATCCCCAACTGCGGTCCTGAATTCGAGTTCTACATGTTCCCCAAGGACGAGGAGGATAATGTCGAACTGGAGTCCAAGGGCAACGGGTACTACTGGACCCATCCCATGGACGAAAGCTATGACATCCGCAAGGAAATCACCTCGTCGCTCGAAGCCTTTGGTATCGAGG
>CAYOQW010000142.1:0-4216 GCA_964406175.1 uncultured Candidatus Saccharibacteria bacterium | reverse complement strand
TACCCAATGCGATCGTGCTGGCACATTGAGTGACCCTCTCCTGAGAGGAGAGGGAAGGGTGAGGTTATTCTCCTCCCCCTTTGATGGGGGAGGCGGGGAGAGGGTGATGTATTTTCAGAGCCCCTCCCCCAACCCCTCCCGCCCTTCGACTTCAGAGACTCCGCTCAGGGGGCGGGGAGCAGATACGACGGCGGTCAATTAGTCCCCCGACTTCAGCGAGGCTCGCAATGAGCGGCCCCCGTCAAAGGGGGAGAGGCCATTTTCTCATATGAGTACCAAAGCTATGAAAAAAGCAGTCATCTGTCTGTTCATCGGGATCGCCATATCTGCGATCGTGACGTACAACACAAGATTCATGAATTTTGGCGAAAATTGGGGGCAGTATTCCGCTGGTTTTCCATTCCATGTGTATATCGGCTATTCGCCTGTTTTCAGCGATTACTATTTTGTGACGATCATCAATGGTTTGGTATATGCAGTTGTAATCCTTGCGATCGTGGCGCTTGTCAGGAGGCTGAGAGGTAAGTGAGGTTATTCTCCTCCCCCTTTGATGGGGGAGGCGGGGGAGAGGGTGACGTTTTTCAGGTTTCCCGGTCTGTTCTACCCTCTCTCATTCTCCCCCGTCAAAGGGGGAGAGGTCCCCCGCATAAAGCATTTCACCTGAGCATAGGATACCTACTATGGCACTATCTCAGCGCCGCAAAGTCCTGATGATCGCATCAGCATTCACGGTGGGCTTACTCCTGCTTGGGCTGTTCGTCATGATGTCCGGGCTCAACAAGAAGTGGGACACCCGGAAAGGGGAGGAAAACCAGAACCTCACGCCTTCTGTTGCGAGCCTGGAAAAGGAAAAGAGCGAGCGCGGCCAGATCGATCCTGATCATCCGCCTCAGTTCATCCAAGCCCAGTTCGTGGAACTGGGCAAGGTATTTGCCATCTCGAAATTTCGGTCCGGCATGGGGCATGATTATTCAAGCCTCAGCGGAGAGACCTGCCGGAGCATGAAGCACTATTTCACCTCGATCGACCCCTCTCAGTCGGTCTACAAGTATGAGGGGCTTTCGAACGAAGAGACGCCCGCGCCGACCCTGGAGACTGATGTGAAGATCTTTGCCCCCGTAGACGGGACGCTTTCCATCGGCGCTACCGAGCTCGTGGTCACACCGGATGCCTATCCGCAGATCGCTATCCGGCTCCAGCATGTGTTTGCGGCTCCTGGCGTACAGGGAGGCCAGGTACAGGCGGGCCAGGTCATCGGTCTGGTCCTGGCCAACCAGTCATTCGATCTGGCGATCGAGGCGACCACTGGATCCGAACAGGCCAAAAAAATCGGTTACATTTCGTATTTCGCCGCCCTGCCGGATGAGCTGTTCTCTGCTTTTCAGGCCCGGGGCGTCGAGAGCAGGGACAACTTGATCATCAGCCGGGAATCCCGGGACGCGCATCCTTACTCCTGCCATGGTAAGGAAGTGTTCGATGAGTACTACCTGTCGACCGAGCCGTTCGAGGCTAATCGTGTCGCGCTGTCAGGCTTTGCAGAGATGACGGCCCAGATCGAAACTAAGTACCCGAATCCGGATATCCTGCTCACACGAGATACGAGCGATCAGACGCTGGACAAGGTTTCAGGGCCAGCGCCTTCGGTCGAATCGCTTCCGGAATTGTCATCGTTCCTCACGCATCCTGCCGACCGGTTCATCGTGGATCTGAACTCTGTGACTGCAGGGCACCCGTACCTCAGCAAACGGGCCGCGAGGCCCCACTCAGGGGCTCACGTGCAGTACCAGAACGCTGACGGCAGGTGGCCGGAGGGTACCCCGGTCGACCAGTATCCGCCGATCTATGCGGTCGCTGATGGCTATGTCGACCGCATCACCCCATCACTGCGGGTCGGGTCCAATGACCGTTATGGTATAAATATTGCGATCGCTCGCCAGGGTGGGACGGTCTGGACGCTTGAATACAGTATCGAGCCTATGGCTCCTGAGCCGTCACCTGGGTTTTATGCCCCGTTCATGCTGGTCAGGGAAGGCGAGAGAGTGTACGAAGGACAGGCGATCGGGTTCATCTATGTGCCAGAGGGTGTCGATGGGACCCATATCCATTTTGAGCTGATCACGAGTGGTCAGCCTCGCATGGCGGTACTGGCTATCTTCTCGCCAGCGCTGGTTGCGGACTTTGCAACACACTGGGGGCCTGGTTCTTTGGATGGTGGAATCGAGATGCCCGTCTGTATGGGTTGGATGATCGATGCAGAGGAGAATCCCTTCGGGACCGGTGCGTCTGACTGTCTGTGAATGCTGATCAATTTGTCATTCCCGCGAAGGCGGGAATCCAGCTTGAGTACTTGATAATCTACCTTATTGACAACGTTGCTCAGTGCATCAGGTAGATTCCCGCCTTCGCGGGAATGACATGCAAAGTGGTAACCAACGCTGGTTGTTCATTCTTTATTCATAGCGCAACGCGTCGACCGGGTTCAGCTTCGATGCCTTGACGGCAGGATAGATGCCGGCTAGTAGACCTATAAGCGTGGTGAAACCTACAACGCTCGCTATCAGCCACCAGGGGAAGGTGATGAGCCCTTCGATGGGGAACGAGGCAGAGACGCCTGTCTGGGTCACGATATAGGTCGCTATCCAGGCGATAGCCATGCTCATGCCGATGCCGATGACTCCGCCCCAGAATCCGAGTGACGCAGCCTCAAAGGCAAAGAGTGCCCGTACGGCAGATTTGGTGGCGCCACAGGCGCGCATGACGCCGATCTCTTTGGTCCGTTCCAATATGGCCATGACCATGGTATTGACGATACCGATGGCCGAGACGAGCAGTGCGATCCCACCGATACCTCCGAGGATAGCACCGATGATGGTGAAGATCTGTGTCATTTGATCAACCATTTCCTGAGCTGAAGTAGCACCATAGCCCAGGGCGATGATCTCGTTCGTGACGGCTTCGACATTTTTTGCATCATCGACTTTGAGCAGGATGGAACCATATCCCTCGATCGTCAGTCTGTCATCTAGAGAAAGTGTGAGCATTGTGTTGGGATCAGGCATCGGGAATTGTTCGGGTTGGACCAAGGATTTGCCGTTGCTGTTCTTCTTATCTTGCTGCATCAGCTGCTGCTGTTCCTGTTCAAATGCTTCACGGGCCTGTTTGTAGGCTTCCATTTTCGTATCATCGTTCTTCCAGTATTTACTCGTATTCAGCTGGCGGGTCCAGGCAAGCGTGATGAAATCCTGGGCATCGGTTCCACCGTCCATCACCCCGACGACCTCTGCTGTGTATTCTCGAGGTGTCCGATTGACCTCTTCCCAGTATTTGTCACCACCTTCCGCGGGAGGAAGCGGTGGGTCCTCGGTGTCGGCGGCGGTGTAGCCTCCCATGCCGGCGATCATGACGTGCTGGCCGATGATATCAGCGGGATGATCCCCATAGCCGAAATTCCTGACCGAGGCTGTGCTCAGGACGATCTTTGCCAGGTCGTCTTTTTCCAGCTCACGCCCGTAGATGACCGGGGTGTCGAAAACATGAGAGGAGGGGTCGTACCCTACTATCTGTCCGCGATATTTCTTGGTCTGGCCTTCCAGATACATATAGTTTGATTTTGGTGACGAGAGACCGCTCGCGGCGATCACAGAGTCCAGAGCGCCCAGAGAGGTCACGTCGGCGTCCAAGAGCTTCTTGGTCCCGTCGCCGTTGCTCCAGGTCTGGAAGAGATTCCCTCCTCCGCCTTCGATCTCTGAGCTGGGGGTGACCGATACTGCCGTCAGGGTCCCCATCTGTTCCATGGAGGTGAGGAGCGCTTTGCGGCCGGCAAGTACGAGAGAGAGCATGATGGTGACTGAGATGGAGCCGATGACGACGGCCAGGATGGTGAGGAAGGACCGGAGTTTCTGACGGGAAAGGTTGCGGAGCGCGAGGGCGATGAGATCAAAGAATCGCATGTTATTTGCCCTCGCTTAAGATGCCGTCTTTGATGGTGATCACCCGGTCCGCCTGAGTAGCGATCGACTGGTCATGGGTGATCACGATGAGTGTGATCCGGGAGTCACGGTTCAGCTTTTTCAGCAGATCGACGATCTCGGTGCCTTTTTTGGAATCCAGATTGCCGGTCGGCTCGTCGGCGATGATGATCTCCGGATCATTGACCAGTGCCCGGGCGATACAGACCCGCTGGCGTTGACCTCCGGAGAGTTGGGCTGGACGATGT
>CAYOQW010000141.1:0-4240 GCA_964406175.1 uncultured Candidatus Saccharibacteria bacterium | reverse complement strand
GGTAAAGGCATAGACACCGATCTTGACCAGGACTGCCGCATGCAAGAGAGAGGTGACGGTCGAAGGTGCGATACCGGCATCAGGAAGCCAGGTATGGAACGGCAGTGTCGCCGATTTGGATAGCATACCGATGACGATGAAGACGACAGCCAGACCCGTGAGCGGTAGCCCCCGCATCTCGGTCAGATCAAAAGTCCCCTTCTGGGTATAGATCATGAAGAACCCGATCGCCATGAGCGATGCACCGAAAAAGGTGATGAGGAACGCTTTCACACCCTTCTGTACATATTCCTTTTCACGGTAAAAGGAGATGAGCCTCCAGGATGCGAGTGCCGAGATCTCCCAGAACAGGTACATGAACACGAGATGGGCAGAGAACACGAGTCCCATCATCGCCCCTACGAATAGAGTGACGATCATATAGTATTCCGAGAGATTCTCGTTCTTGGCCATGTAGTCGAACGAGTAGATCACGATCATGAGGCTGAGGAACGAGGCCGTCAGGGCCATGAAGACAGACAACGGATCCAGCACGATCACCTGGTCAAATCCTGGCCAGATGGTGATCACCCAGCGGTGAAGAGTGCCATCGAACGCAGCTGGCAGCAACGTCCAGCTCAGTACATGGGCCGAAAGAACGAGGAGCAAAGAAAAAGCCTCTCTCATACTGCTCTTGCCTTTGGAGATGATCCCCAAGACAGGAATGAGCAAACTGCCGATGAGTGGGAGGCCGATGACCAGCATGACTACAGAAAAAAGCGACATACCAGACCTGCTCTATGTGATTGAACCCGCGAAAGACGCACGCCGAACAGTATAGTGCGGACATTTTGAAAAATCAAATCATCGATTATTTCCAAACGAGTAGTATACGCAAATGATGAAGGAAACTGTGACGAAAATCACAAGAGTCCTGTCTTCCAGAACATCACACGCATAACGTATCAATTATACGCATATACGTACCCCGATATTGGTCTTAAGAAAGGTTTTTCCTCCCCCTGCCCCCGCCTTCAGCGAAGCTCGCATCAAAATGCGGCCTCCCGTCAAAGGGCGGGGAGCAATTTCTTCTTCCCTGACAGCTCATACAGCTTTGCCTTCAGCTCCTCCAGCCCTTCGCCGGTCGCAGCTGAGATATAGACGGCGGCCGGGTCCATTTTGCGAGTCTCGCTGAGCAGGTCGAATTTGTTGTAGATCTTCAGGACCGGGGCGGTATTGTGGATCTTCTGGAGCGTTTCCATGACCACGGCTTCCTTTTCCTCATGCCGGGGGTCCGAAATGTCCATGACCGCGAGCACCACGTCTGACAGGTCGACCTGCTCGAGCGTGGACTCGAAGCCCTCGACGAGCTCGTGGGGCAGCCGGCTCATACACCCAAGCGCCCATTACGAAAGAGCCTGGTGGCGCTAAGGAGGCAGAGATGCCTAAAATTTGGATAGGGCGGCTGGTGCCGCTGCTAGTTCTTACCAGCATGATGCTGGCAGCCTGTGCAACCCCAGGTGGCTCTGCAGACCCCGCTGCCGCAACCGCGCCGGTAGTAGCGCTCGAACCCGAGCGCGAATATTCTGCGAGTGGCGATGTGGCAGTTCCTGCTGGTAGCTTAGTCGTGATAAGCCCCGACCAAAAAAAGGAGGGATCTGTCATCGTTTCGATCCCTGAGGGGATAGAGTGGGTACCGATGACGCTATACCCAATGAATGGCTACTGGACCCGGACTTCGTCCGATGGTAACAGGCCGTTCTCCAAGCAGAGCATAACCGCAGCCAAATGGGCCTGCGGCCCTGACCAAGTAGTTTACCTGCTCCTGACCTCTGCTGGTCAAGCTTACGGCATCCATGCCGACTACTCAGTCTGGAAAGGTCGGGAGGCCGAGATGCCTCCCCTCTGCAAGAAGTAACTGAAGATCCCGGCAGCGCTATTTTCATAGTGCTGGTTGGCCTGGCGTTTGCCGGGATCTTTTGATCTCTGTCCGCGTTTCATATTCCTCCCCGCGGTGCGAGGGAGTCTAGGTGAGGGGGTTCTGACTAGCAGAGCCACCCTCCCCCCGCCTTCAGCGAAGCTCGTCAAGGACGGCCTCCCATCAGAGGGAGGGGAGCAGTTTCTTCTTCCCTGACAGCTCGTACAGCCTGGCCTTCAGTTCCTCCAGCCCTTCGCCGGTGGCTGCGGAGATATAGACGGCGGCCGGGTCCATTTTGCGAGTCTCGCTGAGCAGGTCGAATTTGTTGTAGATCTTCAGGACCGGGGCGGTATTGTGGATCTTCTGGAGCGTTTCCATGACCACGGCTTCTTTTTCCTCATGCCGGGGGTCCGAGATGTCCAGGACCGCCAGCACCACGTCGGACAGGTCGACCTGCTCCAGGGTGGACTCGAATCCCTCGACGAGCTCGTGGGGCAGCCGGCTGATGAAGCCGACCGTATCGGTCACCATGGCGGTCTGTTGCAGCCGCTCAGCACGGTCCGTGGCAAGCGGCGCCTCCAGACAGACCACTCGGGTGGTCGGATCGACCGTGGTGAACAGTTCATTTTTTGAGATTACTTCAGAAGATTTCGTAAGGGCGTTCAGCAAGGTTGACTTGCCGGCATTGGTGTAGCCGACCAGGGAGATGGTGAAATAGCCGTCCCGCACCCGCTGCTTGCGCTGCTGGTCGCGGGTCTTTTTGACATGGTCGAGCTTGTCCTTCAGCATTTTGATGCGCTTTTTGAAGGTGCGACGTTCTTTTTCCATGAACGTCTCGCCCGGCCCCTTGGCCCCGACGCCGCCGCCCTGTTTACTCATCTGACTGCCACGCCCGCCGACCAGACGCCCGATCTCATACTGGGCCTCGGCCAGCTCCACCTGCAGTTTGCCCTCGGCGCTGACCGCCCGGCGTTTGAAAATTTCCAGGATGATGCGGGTCCTGTCAGAGACCTCGATATTGAACGCGTCTTCCAGGTGCTTGATCTGGTAGGCGCGCAGCCCGGCATCGAGCGCGATCAGTCTGACCCCGCCCGGGAACTGCTTGAACATGTCCTTCAGCTCAGCGACCTTGCCGATGCCGATACCGGTATTGGGGTTCAAATTCCGCAGCTGATAGATCTCATCTCCGACAATCTTTCCACCCGCTGACTTGACCAAGCGAATGAATTCCTCATGATTCGCCTCTGCCTCAGACAGTTTGGTTGGATAGGAATAGACCGAGAGCACATACGTATTTTTCATGACTGCCCTTCTGCCAGTTCCGGGAACCGTGCAGTGACTGCCTGCATGATCTCGAGTTGGCGCTGTTCCGTCGTTTTTAACTGTCCGCCGGCCATACCGGCCATACGGACCCAACCGAACCGAGTTGAAAGCTCGTCATAACGCATCTTACACGCTTCCATGAACGACCGGTCTGTTTCATGAGTATCCCAAAGTTCGCGAAGTGCCATCTGCTGATAGGCCGCGTCAACCGGAAGATCAAGATACAGGACAAGGTCAGAAGGTGCGAGGTGTTTTTCAAGCAGGAGCAGCCATTCTAGTTTGTCTTCGCGGACCGCCGGATCGTCAAAGAGCGATGTGAGGATGCCCCAGCTCGCCTCGCGATAGCGGTCATGGATGATGGTGACGCCTGCGGAGAGCAGCTCGTCATAGAGCGAGATGTTCTGAGCCCGGTCCGCGGCATACAGCATGGCCGCGAAGTCGAACAGCTTTTCCTTGGCCCCGAACTCGCCGTGCAGATACCGCCGGATGAGCTCACCCACCGGATGGTCGTACTGCGGATATTTGATCAGCCGGACGCGATGGCCGGCCTTTTCCAGCGACTTCGCCAGCAGGTGCGCCTGGGTCGATTTGCCCACGCCATTGATACCTTCGAATGTGATGATCCTGCCCCGACTGTTCAAGTCTCGCTCCTTTTTAGCGAAAGCAAGTATAAGCCATGGCGGCCTCAAATCAAAGTATGCTAGAGTACGCTTGTCATATTGTTAATTAGTGTCATTCCCGTGAAAACGGGAATCCAGACAATAAAAGAAAAAAGATGGATCTCCGTTTTCACGGGAATGACATTTACAACCGAGGACCGAACCGTGCCAAAAACCGATGAACATTTTATGTCCCTCGCCCTCCGCGAAGCTACCAAAGCCCGCGATCTCGGCGAAGTCCCGATCGGCGCGGTCGTGGTCCAGGGCGACAAGGTCATAGCCAGGGCACATAACCGCAAGGAGACCCAAAGCGACCCCACCGCGCACGCTGAGCTGCTGGTCATCAAGAAGACAGCACGTA
>CAYOQW010000140.1:0-4243 GCA_964406175.1 uncultured Candidatus Saccharibacteria bacterium | reverse complement strand
ATAGTAATTACTGCGCAGATCAGTCTCGTCTTTATACCCTGACACCTGAATGAGCCCCTTCTTGACCAGATTGTCGAGAATTTTGCGGCAATCGAGCCCCCTGATCTTTTCAATATCTGCTCTGCAGACAGGCTGCCGATAGGCGATGATCGCCAGGGTCTCCTTGGCGGATGGGGTCAATTCCCGTTTGCTGTCGTCTTCTATGGAGACCTTCACCCAGGGTGCGTAGCGGGGATTGGTGACCAGCTGCATCTCGTCGCCAGCATGCTGGACCAGGACTCCAGCGGGGCTCTCTGTACGCTGATGATGCTCGATCGCATCGAGAAGCGAGTGAACATCAACCTGAAGCATGCCGGCTACCGCCGTTATGCTGACCATCTCGCTGCTGACAAAAAGCACTGCCACCAGTGCACCATAGAGTTCTCCGGATTCCCACTGTTTCTTGGTCATAGTCTTCCTGCGCTAATGTTCAGATGACCTGATAGAGCTGTACCGGCGGCTGGTCATAGACCAGACGCAGATAGGGAGCATCCTCAGGATCAAAGCCGCCAGGACGGTATTCCCGGGGGCTCAGCAGTACGTAGCTGACAGTATACATTTCCAGAAGCTTTTGTTGAATACCGGGGGTATCGGGAAAAGCATAGAACTGTTCCACCTGCTCCTTTTTCACCGCTGATCGATAGGTCTCACTGTCACTGCCGTATACGGTTTTCTGTCTCGCCACTGCAGGGATATAGTTACCCAGAAAACGACCGGAAAGAACAATTTTGGGCGATGGCTCATGTTCGCGCAGCCAGACCAGTGCACCATACACCGATTCGGTAATATAAACCCTTGTTCCAGCATACATCTGCCAGGTATCGTTGTACACCTGATAGCAGGTGCTCGTGACCGCGGCCAGAAGAAGCACGGTCACGAATAGTTTCCAGGAGCCCGCACGTCTATGCAGCGCTTCCAGCCAGCACATAGCCAGGATCATCAAAGGTATCTGGAATCCGATCACAAATCGGGTTCCGTACATGACCGGAATAAAATAGGCAAAAAATGAAACAAAAAAACCAGCCGTCATTACGATCAGTCCTGTCTCGGACGCCTCAGTGCTGCGCACCGTTCTCACCGCCATGATCCAAGCCAGGACACCACAGATACCATACCCGATCATGAATTGAAGCGGATTCAGTGCACCATAGAACTGTTGCTCCAGCCACCAGTTGCGGTAAAAAGCCTGCCCCAGGGTGACAAAGGCATAATACGCTGCAAACACCGCACCCGGCACAAAAACAATGAGGAGGCGCCCAGTGGCCCGGATCAACGCCGTATCCGAGTGCTTCAGCCAGTACAATAACCAGAAGCTGAGGATGATGCCATACATGATGACCAGTGCGAACGGATACACCAACCCCTGTAGAATGAACAGCACCAGAAAAGCAAAAAGCCCGCGCCGCCCGACACTGCCCTGCCGCATGACGCGGACCAGAAGCCAGTAGAACCAGACCAAAAGTCCAAGTCCCAGGATGAAATGCGGCGCATACATCATAGTAAGGAAGGTACTGGCTTCTGAGACGGTCTCACTGCTGGAGAACCATGGGAAAAAAGCAAAACTGAATCCATAGCTCAGCAAAAAAAGAGCAAAATACGAAAGCTTGCGCCGCACCTGCTTCACAAAAAGGGACAGCAGCGCATACAGACCAAAAAGCAGCACCGGCAATACCGCGAACCGGGCGAGGTGAAAGGCAACCCTCGCATCCAGATCAAACACTCTGGCTATATGCCCGACACCCATATAAAGGCCGTAGAAAGCACTCTTAGGAACATTTTCCGGAGTATACCATTCCTCGAATAGCCATGAGCCCTGACGACCCTGTTCAATTCGCATGAGATAGGCATTGATATCTCTGCTGTTGATAACAGACCCATACCCCAGATAGTAGTCTCCGGGTCGTGTCTCAAGCCAATGGTACACCGTCGAAAAATTTGACAGAAAAAGAGCTACCAGACATACCGCAAAAAAACCCAGGAACTCTTTCCTGGATCTCAGCCCTGTATAGGACCACAAGGTACGAAATCGTGCTCTCACGTGCATGGAAAGTATCTATTTAACTGCCGTGGGCAAGATTGCCGAATTTGGTCTGTTCCTTCTTGAACACCAGCTCGATCTTGCCGGTAGGACCATTTCGGTGCTTGGCCACGATGATGTCAGCGATGTTCTGACGACCGGTCTCAGGGTTGTAATAGTCTTCACGATAAATGAACATGACCACATCCGCATCCTGCTCGATAGACCCGGATTCGCGCAGGTCAGAGAGCTGAGGGATCTTTGGGTTGCGGGTCTCCACGGCACGCGACAGCTGAGAACAGGCCAAGACCGGTACATTCAGTTCGCGTCCCAGCCCTTTGAGGGCACGCGATATCTCGGAGATCTCCTGCACCCGGTTCTCCTGGCGGCGGCTGTACCCGCTCATGAGCTGGAGGTAGTCGACGACTATCAGGCCAAGCCCTGACTCGGCCTGCAGACGACGCGCCTTGGCCCGCATTTCGAGGATATTGATGCCGGGCGTGTCGTCGATGAACATCGGCGCCTCACCCAGCACGCCCATGGCATCGCTGATACGGTTGAAATCTTCCTTTTCCAGAAGGCCTGTCCGAAGCCGCCGGAGGTCTATGCTCGCCTCAGAGCAAAGCATACGGTCAACCAGCTGCTCTTTGGACATTTCAAGACTGAATATGCCGACGGGCACCTTCATCTTGGTCGCCACGTTCTGGGCGATGTTCAGGACCATGCTGGTCTTGCCCATACTGGGGCGGGCCGCCAGGATGATGAGGTCTGAACGCTGCATACCACCCAGCATCTGGTCGAGGTCCGTGAAACCGGTCGAGACACCGGCAAGCGCCCCCTTGTTCTTGTGCAGCTCATCGATGCGGTCAAACGTATCTGACAGGATCTCTTTCATCTCGCTGAAATCAGAACGTATGTTCTTCTGGGCGATATTGAAGATCAGCTGTTCTGCCTCGTCCAGCGATTCAGCGATCTCCCGTTCTTCGTCATACGCGATCTCCGCAATACGCTCCGCACCTTCGATCATTTTCCTGAGGATCGACTTCTGACGAACGATATTGGCATAGTACTCGACATGGATAGCGGCTGGGACCTTGTTCACCAGAGAGCTCAGATAGGAAGCCCCACCCATGGCTTTCAGCTTTTTCTGCTTGCCCAGGGACTCGGTCAGGGTGACCAGGTCGGTCGGTACACGTTTTTCAAAAAGGTCAACTATCGAGGCATAGATACTGCCATTGATATCACTGTAAAAGTCCTCAGGCCGCAGGATCTCAATCGTCTTCAAAATAGCATTTTTGTCCAGCAGCAGTGAGCCCAGTACGGACTCCTCTGCTTCGAGATTCTGCGGTGGCAATTTCAGGTCGGACATGGCTCGCACTCCTATGGTCTAACGCCAGAAGTATCGTCTAGTTGCCGCGGTTTGTAAAGTACCAGGAGAGTATCTCTTTGGTCACGGGAACTGCTGCTGCAGAGCCCTCACCGCCCTGTTCCACCAGCACGACAGTGGCGATCTTGGGATCATCATAAGGCGCAAAACTGACGAACCATGCGTGATCCGGCAGGCTCTTGTTGTGCTGTGCCGTACCTGTCTTGCCAGCGACCTTGACCGGAAGGTCCCGCAGCGACGGCGCCGTGCCACCGTCATTGAAAACAGTCCCCAGCATACCCTCCCGAACGACCTGCAACGACGCTTCAGAAACAATCCCAGAGGCCTTGACCTGCGTCTCTGTTATCGTTACTGTCGCATAGGTAGAACCCTGTACTTCTTTCACCAGATGCGGAGTCAGAAGCTTCCCCCCGTTGGCGATCGCCGCCACCGCAGTGACCAGCTCGAGGGGCGTGATGGCGACATACCCCTGACCGATCGTCATGTGCGCAGTATTACCCCAGTACCAGTCCCTGCCACTCGATTCAAAATCCGTCTCTGACGTGATGATACCCTCGATCTCACCGGGGATATCGATGCCGGTCAGCTGCCCCATGCCGAATATCTGCGAATAGCGCTTCATCGTGTCCGAACCCAGCCCCGGCTGCCCCTGATAGCCAGCACCGATCTGATAAAAGAACACATCGCACGACTTGGTGATGGCACCGCGGACATCGATGCTCCCATGGCTGCCGCCATACTGACCGTACACCCAGCAGGGGAACCTGCTGCCGCCGACATCGAGGTATCCAGGATCATTC